>NZ_JAQMIL010000045.1:0-76945 GCF_029990105.1 Bradyrhizobium sp. Arg237L
CCGATGGTTCGAGTGTGGAAACCCAAACCTACCGGAAAGGGCGCGCTCACCGCCCCATGGAATCTACAACCTGGATCGTCCGGTCAAGCCGGACAATGACAGCGGAGAGCTATTTGACATTTGAATCAGAACCTTCCCCTCGTCTTGGCGAAGGCCGGGACGACAGCGCCATCGTCGCAACAGCGCGCCCCTACGCCGCCGCCCGCCGCCGTTCGCGCAGCGCTGCGCCGAAGGCTTCGAACAGCTTTTTGTTGATCGGGTTGCGCTGCGGGTCGTACTCCGCATGCCACTGCACCCCGAGTGCAAAGCCTGGCGCGTCGGCGATGCGGATCGCCTCGATGGTGCCGTCCTCGGCGACGCCTTCGATCACGACGCGTTCGCCGGGCTCCAGGATGCCCTGCCCGTGCAGCGAATTGACGCGGATTGTCTCGCAGCCCAGGAGCTTCACGAACACGCCGCCCGGCGTGAGCGTCACGTCATGCCGGTCGGCGAACACGACCAGCGGGTCCGGATGGATCTCGCCGTTGTCCAGCCGCGGCATGCGATGGTTCATGCGTCCCGGCAGTTCGCGAATCTCGGGATGCAGCGAGCCGCCAAAGGCGACGTTCATCTCCTGCAGGCCGCGACAGATGCCGAACAGCGGAATGCCGCGCGCGACGCAGGCTTCCGACAACGCCAGCGCAACCTCGTCACGATGGATGTCATAAGGCTCGTGACTGATATGCGGCTCGCACTTGAAGCGGGTCGGGTGGACATTGGCCCGCGCCCCGGTCAGGACCACGCCGTCGACCACGTCGAGCAAGGCGCCGACGTCGGTAATCTCCGGCGAACCGGCGAACATCAGCGGAACAGCGCCGGCGACATCGGTGATCGCGCGCAGGTTGCGCTCCCCAACCATCTGAACCGTGAAACGATCTTCGATGCGATGGGCGTTTCCGATCACGCCGACCACGGGCCGTCTCATTGCTCAGTGTCTCGCGTAGGAATGATTTTCTATGTTTGTCATGGTTCCAGAGGGATAATGCCCCCGACCGGACCATGGATCAACAGATTATGCTGGCGGAGCACATCGGCGCGGGACGCAGGCGCGGCGGCCTGCCGCCATCCCGCGGGAAGGCCTGCCGGCGGGCGGCGGCAAACCGGCGCGCGTGCGGCGGCTTGATCCCGGCAGGATTTTGGCGACAAGGTGAGAACAATCGATGCGCGAAGGAATCAATGTGAGGCTACCCGGCGGCGACCACCTGCAGGCCCGCAACGATTTGGCGTGGGCGATCAGCGTCGGCGGCATCGGCATCGTACTGTTCGCGGCGCTCTTGGCGCTCGCCTGGCATTATGCGGCGACGCTGTTCCTGATCTTCGCCGGGGTCTTGCTCGGCGTCGCGCTCAACGCTCTCACCAACCTGCTCGGCCATGGCGTCAAGCTGCCCCATGCGCTTCGGCTGACCATCGTCTGCCTCGCACTGGCGGCGCTATTATCGGGCGTCGTCTTCCTGGGCGGGGCCACCATCGCCCAGCAGGCTTCCGCGCTCAGCGACACCATCAAGTCGCAACTGGTGAACGTGAAGTCCTTCCTCGAGAGCCACGGTATCGACACCAGCTACCTCGATTTCAGCAACCAGGCCGCCGCACCGACCGACTCGTCGACGCCGACGACCCCAGGCGCCGCGGCGACCCATAGTCTTCCGAGCGCCGGAGCGCTCGCATCCAGCGGCGGCGCGATCATCAGCCAGACCCTCAAGGTGCTGCTCGGCACTGTCAGCGCGGTCGGCAACTTCTTCATCGTGATGTTTCTCGGGCTTGCGTTTGCCACCCAGCCCAGCATCTACCGCGCCGGGCTGTTGTTCGTGATGCCGGCCAGGCACCGCGAGCAAGCCACCATCATCGTCGACCGCATCGGCGACACGCTGGAGCGCTGGCTGATCGCCCAGATCATCACCATGGGCGCGGTGTTCTTCGTCACCTGGATCGGGCTCTCGATCATCGGCATCCAGAGTTCGTTCATCCTGGGCATCCAGGCCGGCCTGCTCGCCTTCATTCCGACGGTGGGCGCGATCCTGGGCGGATTGATCGTGGTGCTCGCGAGCCTTGCCTCGGGCTGGATCGCAGCGCTCTCCGCCTTCGTGCTGTTCCTCGGCGTGCACGCGATGGAGAGCTACGTGCTGACCCCGATCATCCAGCGGCAGGCGCTGGATATTCCGCCTGCCACGCTGTTTGCGTTCCAGATCCTGCTCGGGGTGGTGTTCGGCGTCTGGGGGCTCGCGCTTGCGCTCCCCCTGATGGCGATCGCCAAGGTGATGATCGACCACTTCAAGGCCGAGGAGCCGCCGGTGGCGGCGTGAGGTGGCCTCAGGCCGTCACGACGATCTCGGTGTGCTCGACCTCCGGCGGCGCGGCAAAGAACGGCCCGACCAGGGCGCGCCAGGCGGCGAAGTCTTCCGAGCCGCGGAAATCGACGGTGTGGTTTTCGAGCGTCTCCCACTTCGCAACCAGCCGGTAGCGCGACGGCTTCTCGATCGACTTGTGCAATTCGAACCCTTTGCCGCCCTTGGCGCGCAGAAACAGCGGCCGCGCCTTCTCCACTGCGGCTTCGAAATCCTTCTCGCTGCCGGGCTTGACGTCGATGAGTGCAATTTCGGTGACCATTGGGCTTCTCCCTGGAAAGGGCCCGTCTCTAGCCCAGTCTATGGGAAAGAAAAAGGCGCCTCGCGGCGCCCTCACCGATACGGGATGTCCCGTTACCTAATTGAACACCAGCACCGTGCCGAGGATCATCAGCGCGATGCCCAGGAACATCAGCATTGGCCAGGGGCTGCGCGGGCGGCCGTAGCGGCCTTGGGCGCGGCGCTCGGCGATCAGCGCGGTCTCGTATTCAGCCGAGCTCGAGAACAGGCAGGCGAACCCGCCGCGGGCGGTGGCGGCGGCAGCTTCCAGCGACAGCAAGGCGGATTGAGCGTTGTGAAGGCGGGTCGATTCCATGGCCGGAATGATAGGAATCGAATGGTAAATGAAATCCTACCGACATCGCTCAAATCGCTCTCACGCCGCGATCGGCGTCTCGCGCGCCTGCGGTGCGAGACCGGCAGTCTTGCGCCGCCAGTTCTCCAGCGACAGCGGCAACTCTTCCGCGGCCTCGACGCGGTTGCGGCCGCCGCGCTTGGCCTGGTAGAGCGCGGTGTCGGCGGCCGCCAGCAGCACCTCGAGCTCGGTGCCCGCCGGCCCGCCGGCAACACCGATGCTCACGGTGGTGTCGACAGAGCCTTCGTCGCAGACGATGCCGGAGGCCTGGAAGCACTCGCGCACGCGCTCGGCGGCGATCACGCCCTCCTCCAGCGAGCACGGCAGCAGCGCCGCGAATTCCTCGCCGCCAATGCGGCCGGAGAGATCGCTGATGCGGAGGTTGTTGACGACGACGGCCGAGAACAATTTCAGGATCTCGTCGCCGGCGGGATGGCCGAAGCGGTCGTTGATCGATTTGAAATGGTCGATATCGAAGATCATCACCGTCACCGGACGGCCGGCATTGGCCTCGCGCTCGATCACCCGCGTGCAGGCCTCGGCAAAGCCGCGGCGGTTGAACATGCCGGTCAGGGGATCCATCGAGGCCGCCGTCTTGTGCGCGGTCACCTCGCGGTCCGATACCAGCATGAAGATCACGAAGACGGTGCCGATCGCATAGAGGATGAGCTCGACCGAGAACACCGTCACCCAGGTGCTGCTGCCGAAGGCCGCATCGTGCGGACGCAGGAAATTGCCGACCAGGATCGGCAGCAGCAACACGCAGCCGTGCAGCACGGGCACCGCGAGTGCGGGCCAGCGCCTTTGGGTCGCGCGCCGCCGCTCGCGCCACAATTCGGCTGCCGTGAGGCACGCGTAGATCGCGATGATGGCAGCGCCGATGGTCAGCTTCAGCGTGGGCAGCTCAGGCGGCAAGGCCAGCGCGGCGCCGACCCAGGCGATCGCGCCGAGCACGAGACCGGGGATATTCGGCTTGCGGCCATGAAACACGCGTGCAGCGTTCCACACCATGCCGCAGGCAATGAAGCCCATCGCATTCAGCGCCAGCGAGGCGATTTCGCCAAGCATCGAGCCCGCGATGGTCGATGCCGCCACCGCGGCAGCACCGAGAAGATACGCGCTGCCCCACCACTTCAACGCTGGAATCTTCTCCTGATTGCCGAAGAACAACAACATGGCGCCGAGCATTCCAGCCACCATTGTGGCAAACAGATAAAGCGTCGAAATATCGAACGACATGAGCCCCGCCTGGTGCGTGTGATGAAAGCGTGTGATGCCACGTTCTCAAGGGCGCGATCCGAAAAGGATAGCGCGCCGTTAATGCTGCTCAGGCTATGCGTGGCGTGTTGGCAATCCGTTTGCGTGCACACAAAAGTTTTCGGGAAAAACTGCGACAATTGATGTGCAAAGGCGCAGCAAAAAGGGCGCCTCGCGGCGCCCTTCGCAATTGGTGCAAATTGCAGTGAAGCGGTTAGCGCTTCGAGAACTGGAACGACTTGCGCGCCTTGGCGCGGCCGTACTTCTTGCGCTCGACCGTACGCGAGTCGCGGGTGAGGAAGCCGCCCTTCTTCAGGACACCGCGCAATTCCGGCTCGAAATTGGTCAGCGCCTTGGAGAGGCCGTGGCGTACCGCACCGGCCTGGCCGGACAGGCCGCCGCCGGTGACCGTGCAGATCACGTCATACTGGCCGGCGCGGGCGGCGGCGACCAGCGGCTGCTGGATCATCATCCGCAGCACCGCACGGGCGAAATAGACTTCGACGTCGCGGGTGTTGACGGAGATCTTGCCGGAGCCCGGCTTGACCCAGACGCGGGCAACCGCGTCCTTGCGCTTGCCGGTGGCATAAGCGCGGCCGTACTTGTCGATCTTCTTCACATATTTCGGCGCCTCGGGAGCCGCCGGCTTGAGCTGCGCAAGCTGATCGAGAGACTGCATGGTATCGGACATCTTATGCTGCCCTCATGTTCTTGCGGTTCTGCGAGGCGAAATCGATCTTCTCGGGGTTCTGCGCTTCGTGCGGATGCTCGGCGCCGGGATAGACGCGCAGATTGCCCATCTGCATGCGGCCGAGCGGGCCGCGCGGGATCATGCGCTCGATGGCCTTCTCGACCACGCGCTCGGGGAAGCGACCCTCGAGGATCTGCTTCGCGCTGCGCTCCTTGATGCCGCCGATGAAGCCGGTGTGCTTGTAGTAGACCTTCTGGTCACGCTTGCGACCGGTCAGCACGACATGGGCGGCGTTGACGATGATGACGTTGTCGCCGCAATCGACATGCGGCGTGTAGGTGGGCAGGTGCTTGCCGCGCAGGCGCATCGCGACCATGGTAGCGAGCCGGCCGACCACCACACCCTTGGCGTCGATCACGACCCACTTCTTCTGCACCTCGGCGGGCTTGGCCGAAAAGGTTTTCATGTGAGCTGTCCGTGGAAAGGAGTTTTCGGCGCAAGACGCTGCGCCGGACTGACGGCTTTCTAGAGAAGCGAATGAAATTCGTCAACGCCGACCGGAGCGATTTATCCCAGTTAAAACAATACCTTAAAAATAAGGTGCAATAATACCTTCAGAAACTCTATTTATTTGGAATGGAATAGGTCGCCGTCACATGCGCTATCGGATCCGGAGAATCGCCCGAAAGCAGGTTGACCTCCCCGACCGCCAGCCGCTTGCCGAGCTTCAGCAGCCTACCCGCCGCCAGCACGTCCCGCCCCGGCTGTCCCTTGCGGAGGAAATTGATGTTGAGATTAGTGGTGACCGCCAGGCCAACCGGGCCGATCGCCGACAGTACCACCACATACATCGCGAAGTCAGCCAGCGCCATCAGCGTCGGGCCCGAGACCGTGCCGCCCGGCCGCAGCATCCGCTCGCTGTAGCGTTGGCGCAAAAGGCAGGTCTCGCCATCAGCGCTCTCGATGATGACGTCGTCCCCAGTGAAGGCCTGGGGAAACTCCTCGCGGAGGAACTTCTCCAGTTCAGCCACGCTCATTTTCGCCAGTGCCATGCCGTCCCCGCCCTCGATTCAGTCCGCGTGTTACATTAAGTTGCGGCCAAGCCTTATTGACAAAAAGCCTTAGTGGAAATTTGGAGATGCCCCAAGCCGCCCGTGCCGTCGCGCCGCAATCGCCGATCCTCCTGCGCGAGCAGGTCGGCAGCATCGCCGTGCTGACGCTCAACCGCCCCGCCGCGCGCAACAGCCTCTCCGAAGGCCTGATCGCCGAGCTGCATGGCGCGCTCAAGGAGATTCATGACGACCGAGCCGTGCGCGGCGTGGTCATCGCCGCCAACGGTCCGGCCTTCTCGGCCGGCCACGACATGAAGGAACTCACCGCGCGCCGTAGCGACGCCGATCGCGGCCGAGCCTATTTCGCTGAGATCATGAATGCCTGCAGCGCGATGATGCAGGCGGTCGTGCACCTGCCGAAGCCCGTGGTCGCCTCCGTCCAGGGCATTGCGACCGCCGCCGGCTGCCAGTTGGTTGCGAGCTGCGATCTCGCGGTCGCCTCTGAGAATGCGGCCTTCGCGACACCCGGCGTCGATATCGGCCTGTTCTGCTCGACGCCGATGGTGGCGCTGTCGCGCAATGTCCCGCGCAAGCAGGCCATGGAGATGCTGCTCACGGGCGAGCCGATTTCGGCCACGACCGCGCAGGCCATCGGCCTCATCAACCGCGTGGTGCCTGCCGGCACCGAACGCGAGGCCGCGATTGCGCTGGCGCAAAAAGTGGCGCTGAAATCCGCCTATACTGTGAAACTCGGCAAGGAAGCGTTCTACCGCCAGGCCGAGATGACCTTGGCCGAGGCCTATCACTACGCTGCCGAGGTGATGACCGAAAACATGATGGCGCGCGACGCCGAGGAAGGCATCGGCGCCTTCATCGAGAAGCGCGAGCCGAAATGGCAGGATAGATAGTTCCCGTCATTGCGAGCGAAGCGAAGCAATCCATCTCTCCGCTGCTGAAGCGTGGATTGCTTCGTCGCTTCGCTCCTCGCAATGACGTACTCGACATATGAACTAGATGAAGACTAGCGATGAACCACGACACCTACCCCGACAATTACATCCGCAGCATCCTCAACAGCGTCAAGTCGATCGCGATGGTCGGCGCTTCGCCGATCAATGTGCGGCCGAGCTATTTCGCGTTCAAATACCTGGCGGAGCGCGGCTACGACATGATCCCGGTTAATCCCGGCCATGTCGGCAAGGGCCTGCTCGGCAAGCCCTTCGTCGCGTCGCTCGCCGACATCGGACGTCCGATCGACATGGTCGACATCTTTCGCAACTCGAGCCACATCATGCCGGTTGTCGAGGAGGCGCTCAGGCTGTCGCCATTGCCGAAGGTGATCTGGATGCAGCTCGGCGCGCGTGATGATGCAGCCGCGGCAAAGGCCGAAGCTGTTGGCATCAAGGTCGTCATGAACCGCTGCCCGAAAATC
The DNA here is from genome assembly GCF_029990105.1 of Bradyrhizobium sp. Arg237L. Taxonomy (NCBI): domain Bacteria; kingdom Pseudomonadati; phylum Pseudomonadota; class Alphaproteobacteria; order Hyphomicrobiales; family Nitrobacteraceae; genus Bradyrhizobium; species Bradyrhizobium sp. Arg237L. The sequence goes on from NZ_JAQMIL010000045.1 coordinate 7,448, forward strand.
GAATACGGCCGGCTGTCGTCGGAGATTTCCTGGATGGGCGTCAATTCGCGGACGCTGAGCTCGAAGCGCGCGCCGATGCCGACGCAGGGCATGCGGCTGTCACTCAATCGGATGAGCGTCGGCGGCGGCGAAACGGCGGCTTCCGATCGCGCCGCGAAAAACAAGACCGAACTTTCGTAATGCAATCGCGAAACGTTCGTTTCGATATCGCGGCATAACGAAGCACGGACTTTCCAACACCAGAGGCGACGACGAACTCGCCTTGACGACCGACGCGGGTGCCCTCAGCATGCCGCGCATTTTATTTCCGATCCAAACACAGGACACTCAGAATGACCGATCGCCTTCCGGGATTTTCGACCCTCGCCGTGCATGCCGGTGCGCAGCCCGATCCCACCACCGGCGCGCGGGCGACGCCGATCTATCAGACGACGTCATTCGTGTTCAACGACGCCGACCACGCGGCCTCATTGTTCGGCCTGCAGTCGTTCGGCAACATCTATACCCGCATCGGCAACCCGACCAATGCGGTGCTGGAGGAGCGCGTCGCCGCACTCGAAGGCGGCACCGCGGCGCTTGCGGTCGCCTCGGGACACGCCGCACAGGTCGTGGTGCTGCAGCAGTTGATGAAGCCCGGCGACGAGATCATCGCCGCGCGAAAACTCTATGGCGGCTCGATCAACCAGTTCACCCACGCCTTCAAGAGCTTTGGCTGGAACGTCGCCTGGGCCGATCCGGACGAGATCGAAAGCTTCGAGCGCGCGGTGACGCCGCACACCAAGGCGATCTTCATCGAATCGATCGCCAATCCCTCCGGCAGCGTCACCGATATCGAGGCGATCGCTGCGGTGGCGCGCAAGGCCGGCGTGCCGCTGATCGTCGACAACACGCTGGCAACGCCATATCTGATCAAGCCGATCGACCACGGCGCCGACATCGTCGTGCACTCGCTGACCAAGTTCCTGGGCGGCCACGGCAACTCGCTCGGCGGCGTCATCGTCGATGCCGGCACCTTCGACTGGTCGAAAGACAACAAATATCCGATGCTGAGCGAGCCGCGGCCGGAATATCACGGCATCAAGATCCAGGAGACGTTCGGCAATTTCGCCTTCGCGATCGCCTGCCGCGTGCTCGGCTTGCGCGATCTCGGCCCGGCGCTGTCGCCGTTCAACGCCTTCATGATCCTGACCGGCATCGAGACGCTGCCGCTGCGCATGCAGAAGCATTGCGACAACGCGAAAGCGGTCGCGGAATTCCTGGCCGGCCATCCCGCGGTGGCGTCGGTGAATTACGCGGGGCTACCCAGCGACAAGAACAACAATCTTGCGCGCAAATATGCGCCGAAAGGCGCGGGCGCCGTGTTCACCTTCAGCCTCAAGGGCGGCTATGACGCCGGCGTCAACCTGGTGTCGAACCTGAGATTGTTCTCGCACCTCGCCAATGTCGGCGATACCCGCTCGCTGGTGATCCACCCGGCCTCCACCACCCACAGCCAGCTCGACGATGCCGCGAAGATCAAGTCCGGCGCCGCCCCCGACGTGGTCCGGCTCTCGATCGGCATCGAGGACAAGGACGATCTGATCGCCGACCTCGACCAGGCGCTGCGGGCTTGATCGCGCGCGACGCAAAATGACGCGGTCGTCATGCCCGGGCTTGTCCCGGGCATCCACGTCTTTTGCGACCATGCAAGTCTCGTGGATGGCCGGGACAAGCGCGGCCATGACGGCCAAGCCATTTCATCTGATGTCGCGGGCCTCTCATTAACGGTCATTCCGCTATAAGGTGGCATTCTGTCGCCCTCTCGATTCGGAGACGACGATGCTGCGCCCGATATTGTTCTCTTCGATCGCCCTGTTTGCGATTGATGCCGCCGTTGCCGCCGATGGCCCGGTTGCAACCAAGCGCGCGGCCTACCGCGCCGCCCGCCAACTGCCGCCCGGCCTGCCGCGCCCGCACTACAAGTACCGGACGTCAGTGACGTCAGCCCCCTATGTCCGCCGCGGTCGCCAGATCGCCGTAGCGGAACAGGATCCGGACGTGCTGTTCACGCCGGCCGCCGTGGTGCCTTACGTGCCGTTCGTCAATGGCGAGCCGATCCTGCCGGGCTCGTCGAGCCTGCCCGGCTATTACGGCAATCACTTCTCCTACAGCTATGACGGTCCGTATTATGGGGGGCCCTACTACGGCGGTCCCTACTGGAATCGCCTGCCGTACGCCTGCGGCGTTTACGGCTATTGCTAGCCGCGACAGGACATCCGCGTGGCAAAGGCACCGCGAAAAGCCGAAACATCGATCGACGCGACCACCGCTGACCTCGTCGCCGTCCTGGTCGCGGTGACCGAGGGCGAGCCCAAGATCATGACGATCGCGAACGCGACCGCGCTGCCGAGCGGTCCGTTCCAGTTCGGGCACCGCTCGCTGCAGACCGGTCTGCGAGCCTGGGTCGAGGCGCAGACCGGACACCCGCTCGGCTATGTCGAGCAACTCTATACCTTCGCCGACCACGGGCGCACCGGCGACGCCAGGGCGCCGCATCGCATCTCGATCAGCTATCTGGGTCTCACCCGCGAGGACCAGGTCAGGGAGGATTCCCAGGCTCATTGGTCCGGCTGGTATGAGTATTTCCCGTGGGAAGATCATCGCGCCGGAACCCCGCCCCTGATCGCAAAGATCGTGGCGCCCAAGCTGCGCGCCTGGGCAAAATCGGCGGAGAGCACCTCCGTGCAGAAGGCCCGCTCGCAGCGCGCCGCCATCACCTTCGGCCTCGATGACCGCGCATGGAATGAGGAACTGGTGCTGCAGCGTTACGAGCTGCTCTACGAGGCCTCCCTGATCCCCGAAGCGGTTCGGGACAAGCGCGCCGGAGAAGCCGCAGTGCCCGGCCGCGCCATGATATCGGATCATCGCCGCATTCTGGCCACCGGCATCGCGCGGCTGCGTGCCAAGATCAAATACCGGCCGGTCGTCTTCGAGCTGATGCCGGCCGAATTCACCCTGCTGCAACTGCAACGCAGTGTTGAGGCCCTTGCAGGCCGCACTGTGCACAAACAGAATTTTCGGCGCCTGATCGAGCAGCAGGAACTCGTTGAAGAAACAGGCGCAATGGCCGCCGAGACGGTCGGCCGCCCCGCCAAGCTGTTCCGCTTCCGTCACGGTGTTGTGGCCGAACGGGCCGTCGCCGGCACCAAGCTCCCGCTCTCGCGCTCTTGACTTCCATTATGCTCAGGATAAGTATAATGCGAAATATACTCAAGGAGAGCATAAATGGCTGCCACCTCATCCGGTGCGCTCGCGCGCACCGCGCCGCTCTATGACCGCGTCAAACGGGTGATCCCGCCGTTCGAATGGGCGACCTTCGCCGATGACGTCGACGCCATCCTCGACCTCAAGCGCAAGCGCAACGCCGTGGTGCTGGCGCACAATTATCAGACGCCGGAAATCTTCCATGGCGTGGCCGATATCGTCGGCGACAGCCTCGCGCTCGCACGCGAGGCGACCAAGGTCGATGCCGACATCATCGTGCTCGCCGGCGTGCACTTCATGGCCGAGACGGCAAAGCTGCTCAATCCCGAGAAGACGGTGCTGATCCCCGACCTCGCGGCCGGCTGTTCGCTCGCGGAGTCCATCACAGCCGCCGATGTGCGGCTGATGCGCGAGCGCCATCCAGGTGCTCCTATCGTCACCTATGTCAATACATCGGCCGCGGTGAAGGCGGAGTCCGACATCTGCTGCACCTCCGGCAATGCACTCGCTGTGGTGCAATCGCTCGGCGTCGAGCACGTCATCATGCTGCCGGACGAATATCTGGCGCAGAACATCGCCGCGCAGACGAAGGTCAAGATCACGGCCTGGAAAGGCCATTGCGAAGTGCACGAGCTCTTCAATGCCGAGGATGTGCGCCAGCTTCGCGAGAATCATCCCGGCGTCACCATTCTGGCGCATCCGGAATGCCCGCCCGAGGTGGTGGCAGAGGCTGATTTCTCGGGCTCCACCGCAGCCATGTCCGGCTTCGTCGGCAAGGAGCATCCGGCACGCGTGGTGCTGCTGACGGAATGCTCGATGAGCGACAACGTCGCGGTGCTCCATCCCGACGTCGAGTTCATCCGCCCCTGCAATCTCTGCCCGCACATGAAGCGGATCACACTGAAGAACATCCGACATGCGCTCGAGACCAACGAGCACGAGGTCACGATCGATCCTGAGATCGCCGAGCGCGCGCGGCGTTCCGTCGAAAGGATGCTGGCGCTATGAGTATGGATGTTTCGGCCTTGGCCGGGCAACCGGTGATCATTGGCGGCGGCGCCGCCGGATTGATGACGGCCCTGCAGCTTGCGCCCGCACCGGTCGTGCTGCTGTCGAAATCGCCGCTCGGGGCGGAGGCCTCCAGCATGTGGGCGCAAGGCGGGCTCGCTGCGTCGGTCGGCGACGACGACACCCCTGCCCTGCATCTGCAGGACACCATCGCCGCCGGCGCCGGCCTTTGCGACGAAGAAGCCGCCAGCCGCATCGTGGATGCAGCGCCGGCTGCCGTCGAACGTCTCGCGCGGCTCGGCGTCGGCTTTGACCGCAGGCCAGATGGGGGCTGGCAGCTCGGGCTCGAAGCCGCGCACAGCCGCAAGCGGATCGTTCATGCCACCGGCGACGGCACCGGGCGCGAGATCATGCGCGCACTGATCACCGCCGTGCGCCGCTGCCCATCGATTACGCTGATCGAAGGTTTTGAGGCGCGCCAACTCATCGTCGAGGACAACGCGATCAAGGGCGTGCTCGCTGCGAGCGATCGTGGCTCGCTTGTCATTCCGACCAGCCGCGTCGTACTTGCGACCGGCGGCATCGGCGGCCTGTTCCAGGACAGCACCAATCCGATGGGCTGTTTCGGCCAGGGGCTGGCGCTCGCGGCTCGCGCCGGCGCCGTCCTCTCCGATCTCGAATTTATCCAGTTTCACCCGACCGCCTTCGACGGACCGTCGCGACCGATGCCGCTCCTGACCGAAGCGATCCGCGGCGATGGCGCGACCTTGATCGACGAGACCGGGCAGCGTTTCATGGCGAGCGAACCGGGCGCCGAGCTCGCGCCGCGCGACATCGTGGCGCGCGCAGTCTGGCGCCGCCGCGCCGAAGGACATCGCGTCTTCCTCGATGCACGGCAGCATCCGGGCAGGAATTTCGCACAGCGCTATCCCGTCATCAGCGCGTTCTGCAAGATGGCTGGCATCGATCCGGCCGACGATCCGATCCCGGTGCGTCCGGCGGCGCACTATCACATGGGCGGCGTCGCCGTTGACAGCGAAGGCCGCAGCACGGTGACGGGCTTGTGGGCCTGCGGCGAGGTCAGCCGCACTGGCCTGCACGGCGCCAACCGACTCGCCAGCAATTCGCTGATGGAAGCCATCGTGTGCGCGCAATGGGTCGCCGAGAGCGTCAATGGCGTGGCTGGCAGTGCCGCGGCCCCGCCCACGCCGACGGCGCTCCCGCCTGCATCCGATCCATCGATGGTGCGGCCGTTCGTATCGCAGGCCCTCGGCGTGCTGCGCGATCGACCCTCGATCGAGCGCGCCATTCGCAATCTCTATCCGATGGCCAATGGGAGCGGCGCCACCGCCGATCCGGCGCTGATCGCATTGATGATCGCTGTCGCTGCGTCAACACGCGAGGAAAGCCGCGGCGGCCACTACCGCACCGACTTTCCGGACACCTTGCCGAAGGGCGTGCCCTCCACCTTCACCCTCGCGGAAGCGCTCAGCGTCGCCAGCGAGATCATCGAATCCGAACTGCCGGTCAGGAGCGTTCAGTCGTGACGTCAAATCCTCTTCTGCCCCTGATGTACGAACCCCTGGTGCGGACCGCGCTGCTTGAGGATCTCGGCCGCGCCGGCGACATCACAGCGGACGCGATCGTGCCCGCCGACCAGCGCGCTTCGCTCGCGTTGCGTGCGCGCCAGCCGGGCGTCATCGCCGGCCTCGACGTGGCGCGCTGCGCCTTTCAGACGATTTCGCCAGCGATCCGGATCGAGGTCGAACGGCCCGATGGTAGCGTCGTCGTCCCCGGCGACACGATTGCAACCATCAACGGCCCAGCGCGCGCGCTGCTGACGGGCGAGCGGACCGCACTCAATTTCCTCTGCCACCTCAGTGGCGTCGCAACGGCAACGGCGTCGTTGGTCACTGCCGTGAAAGGCACCCGCGCGCGGATCGTCTGCACCCGCAAGACCACGCCCGGGCTGCGTGCACTGGAAAAATACGCCGTGCGTGCCGGCGGCGGCAGCAATCACCGTTTCGGCCTCGACGATGCCGTCCTGATCAAGGACAACCACATCGCACTTGCCGGCAACATCCGCACCGCGATCGAACGCGCCAAGGCGCATGTCGGCCATCTCGTCAAGATCGAGGTCGAAGTCGACACGCTGGCGCAGCTCGAAGAAGCGCTGGCGCTCGGGATCGACGCGGTCCTGCTCGACAACATGACGGTCGACGATCTCAGGCAGGCCGTGGCGATGGCCCGCGGCAGGGTGATCACGGAAGCATCGGGCCGCATCACGGCCGCGACCGCGCCCGCGATCGCGGCGACCGGCGTCGACCTCATTTCCGTCGGCTGGGTCACGCACTCCTCGGCTGCGCTCGATATCGGGCTGGATTATCTTTAGATCGCAATGACGCTGCGTTCGGGCACTCTCTCAAAGAGCTGCCCGCGCGCCTTCCTTGCGATAGTAGAAAACCTGCCGCGCCCTGACCTCGTTCTCAACGACCCCGATCAGACCGACCAGCTTTTCGGAGGTGCGAACCTGCACAATGTCAGGTGTCACCACGAAGACGGTCGCTTCATCATAAGGCGTGGCGCTCATGATCATATTGCGTGTCTCAGCGACGACGTTTGCCCATGCCTTGGCGTGGCGCTCGGACCTCGCGAAATATGAGGTGCATGTCTTGAGCGCCAGATCATAGGTCGCTTCCATGGATGGCATGGCTATCGACGGATATTCCCGATCGAAATAGACGAGCGCGTCGGTCAAATCGGCCGTCACTGCCGGACGGAGCGCTTCGGCGAGCGCCTGCGCGTGGTTGAAGCAGACGTTGTTGAACATCCACGACCGCTGCGCAAAGCTCGTTTCTGCGAATGCGGCTGCCGCCTTGGGCACGAAACTGAACCACCAGCGCGCGATCTCGAGCAACTGGAATCGGACGTTGTACTGCTCCCGCACGAAATCGCCGGGCGCAAGCACCGCGAGCGCCGCGATGCGATCCGTATCGAGCACGCGCAGGCTGGTCGCCGCAACCGTTGCCGCGGCTCCAAGATTGATCAACAGGGCCGCGGCGCGATCCGGCTCCTCGAGCATCGAATCGTTGAAGGCATCGGCAGCCAGGAACGAATCCCACAGCGCATTGGCGATAATGAGCCGGATCAGGGAATGCTCCTCGGTAGCCGCCAGCAGCGGAGACGAGGCACGCGGAACGTAGCTCACCAGAGAGGGATTGTGCCCGACATAGGGACAGGTGATTGCCGTGTTGATCCGCTTCGATCCGGCCGTGAAGCTGCCCCAGAAGGCATTGAACGCAGGCGACAGAAAGTTCGCCAATATCGTCTCACGGGACTGGGCCGGCGATGCCGATGTCCTCTCGCCCGCGGCCGATCTCATCCGCTCGCGAATATCACGCGACGTCGCATCCATCAGCGCCCGGCGCATTTCGCCGTCTCCGACGGGTGCAGGATAGGTATCGCGCGTTTCGAAGAAATACTGGCCGCGCAGAGATCCGTTGGCCCGCAGCACGGCGATGCCATGTCCCATCACAAGCATGCGGGAACCGGCTGATGTGCTCAGGGTCCAGGCGATCTGACCATTGCCCACCGGCAGGCCCGCATTCACGCCTTCGAAGGCGATGCGCTCCTGAGCGCAGGTCGCACGCGCCGCCACCTGGATCGGGTCGGAGGCGCTGAAACGCGCTTTGGCCCGCCGCAGATAGTCCTGGCGGGCGGCGAGCAGGGAATTGCGCGCAATGACCGCTTCGCGCTCGGCCGTGAGCCGATCGTGTGGCAGCGGTCGCAGGGCCGGCAGCGTGCGTAGCCAGGCTGCGTTGAGATTGGTCATATTGCGGAGTGAACCGAAGCGCTTGTCGAGCAGCTTGATCGCGGGATCGATTTCCCCAAAACCGCTGCCGTCCTGTATGCCTTTTGCCCGACGCGGATCGCCCTTCATGATGGCCATGAACTCGTCGAAGATCGCGACGTAATCCTTTGCGCCCATCGCGACGAGCCCGCGGCGACAATTGTCGAGCGTCTGCTCGCTCATCCCACTGTTGTGGGCAAACTGGCCATGGCCGCCGTTGTTGACCTGGGCCAGATAGTAATCCGCGTGATAGCTCCAGAATGCCTCCGCGACGACCTCGCCGGAGACCAGATGGGCCGGGCCAATCGCCCAATTCACGAAATCGACGACGGTGGCGACCAGATCGCCGTCATCGGCCATATAGGCGTCGGAGATAAGGATCTCACGTGCAACCACCCCCTGAGGCTCAAGCGCGCGCCGATCCTCATCGTTCTCAGTCATCTGTATGCCCCGCCCCAAATGCCCCCTCTTCTACAGACACATCGGCGAGGCCAAATCCGCAATGCAAACGTGAAAAAAACTGTCACATGGTGGCTGGATACCGCGCGAGGTCCAAGCGGGCCCCTTTCACAGCCATTCGCAGCGCGGCGGAACCGGCGGCGCGCGATCTTCGGGCTGGATCGATAGAGCGTGAGATTATTTAGCCGCTGCCCTGGTCGATGCCTTGCTCTGGCGCGTTAGGCGACTGTTGCGCTGGAACACCGAATAGGTCGCGAGCGCGAACAGGATCACCAGAAGCTGCAGCGACAGCGCTTCCAGCGTCGGGTTCAGGCCGAGATCGGCGAGCCAGGACAGGCTCTTCACTTCCGTGAACGGCAGCAGCGCCTGCTCCTGGAATTCCTGCACGGCCTCGCCGATGAACTTGATCGCCATCACGAACAGGAAAGCCGAGGTCAGGATGAACAACGGCCGCAGCGGAATCTTCTGCGCGATCAGGTTAATGAAATAGAACAGCACCGCAAGCGCAATGGTGGCGGCGCCGAGTCCGGCAAACAGGCCTGCGCTCCAGCCGCCCTCGGTGGTCGCCAGCGCGTTGATGAACAGCACGGTCTCGGCGCCCTCGCGGAACACCGCGAGGAAGGCGAGCGCGCCGACCGCCCACACCGTGTCCTGTGCCAGCGCAGTATCGGCCTTGTGCGCGAGATATTCCTTCCAGCCCTGCGGGTCCTGCTTCACCATCAGCCAGCCGCTGACATAGAGCATGAGGCCCGCGGCAAACAGGATGATGACGCCCTCGAGGATGTCGCTGTGCTCGCCCGAATTCAGCACCGCGAACAGCCAGGCCGCGATGATGCTGGCGCCGACCGCAGCCAGCGCGCCGCCATAGAGCGCCTGGATGCGATGGCCGGCGCCGACCTTGGACAGGTAGCCGGCGAGCGCGGCGATCACCAGCATCGCCTCGAGCCCTTCGCGCAGCAGGATGACCGCGGCCTGAATGAATGCAGACGACATCAGCGAACCCATTTTCGCTCGTTCTATCGCCAGGGATTTTCAAGTAAAGCGCTGTCGGCCTGCACGATTTCGTCAACGCCCGGACCATGCAAAAAACCCGCGCAAAACGGGCATTTCTTGCGGCGACGATAGATTAGAATAGTTCAACTCAACCAGGTTGCCCGACCGGCATGGCAAGCTTTGCCTGCCCCACTTCGCGGCGTCGCGGCAGCAGCCGCTCGACCTGCAGGACCGCCAGCGTGAGCACCACGATCGCCACCGCCTGGTGCATGAGCGCGAGATCGATCGGCACCTGGTTCAAGAGCGTCAGGATCCCGAGCGTCGCCTGCAGCGTGATCGCCGCCACCAGCCACCAGGCGCCGGCAATCGTCTCGCCGCTCGCGCGCGAACGGATGGTGTCGATCGCATGCAGGATCGCCAGCGCCAACAGCGCATAGGCGGTCATGCGGTGCTCGAACTGCACGGTCAGCGTATTGTCGAACAGATTGCGCCACCAGGGCTGCTCGAAGAACAGACGCCCCGCGGATGGAACGAAAGCGTCATCGATCTCAGGCCAGGTGTTATAGACCTTCCCCGCGCGCAGGCCCGCGACCAGCGCGCCGAAATAGAGCTGCAGGAAGGTCACCGCCAGCAGCAGCAAGGCCGTGATCTTCAGCCGCAACGGCGCCGGATTTGGCGGCCGGTCGCCAAGCCGCCGCACCGTCCAGACGATCGCCGAATAGATCAGGAGCGCCAGTATCAGATGGACGGCGAGGCGATATTGCGAGACCTCGACCTTCTCGGAGAGGCCCGAAGCGACCATCCACCAGCCCACCGCCCCCTGCAGCGCACCAAGCCCGAAGATCAGCCAGAGCCGCCGCTTCAGCTCGCCGTCGGCGACGGCGCCGCGCCACAGGAAATAGAGGAACGGCAGCAAATAGGCGATCCCGATCACGCGCCCGAGCAGGCGGTGGCTCCATTCCCACCAATAGATCGTCTCGAACTCGGCCAGCGTCATCCCGGCATTGAGCTCGCGATATTGCGGGATCTTCTTGTAGCCCTCGAAGGCTTCCGTCCATTGCGCCTCGGTGAGCGGCGGCAGCGTGCCGGTGACCGGCTTCCATTCGACGATCGAAAGCCCGGATTCGGTGAGCCGGGTGGCCCCGCCGACCAGCACCATGAGCGCGATGAGGGCTGCGACCGAAAGCAGCCACCAGCGAACGGCGGCATTTTGGGAGGGCTCGGAGACGGAACGTGCGGTCATCGGTCCTGCTTGATCGGATTGGCGCGCCCCTTATAGTCCGCCTCCTCGCAGGCGCAAGGCGCGCTTTGCCTCACGAGTTATCGATCAATCGGCCATGAATATACGCACCCGCAAGCTGCTTGGAACCATCTTCCTGCTGATGCTGGTGGTGGTGTGGTCGCTGCTCGGCATGACGGTCGCGCAGACGCCTTGGCTCGCCAATTCGGGCTTGCTGCAGGCGATTTTCTATGTCGTGGCCGGGCTCGGCTGGGTGCTGCCGGCGATGCCGATCGTGGCCTGGATGTCGCGGCCCGACCGCGCCTAGAACATTAGCCCCGACAGCAGCACGCGCATCATGCGCAGCGAGCGTAGACGCCCGTCCCAGGACACCCGCGGCAGCGCGTGCAGGTTGGTGCGCCCCTGCGCTTTCACGATCCCTCCGATGCTTGACACTGCGCTGTCGAAGCCGGTCTTGCTCGCCATTAGCACATGCACAGGACGAAAGCTCTCGCGGTCTCCGAATGGATAGGCAAGATGCCTGACCTCGCGGCGGATGCCGGCCTCGAGCACCGCCTTGCCCATCGCCATCTCGCGCTCGGCATCGGCGTCGCGCAGGTTCGACAGCGCCGGATAGTTCACGGTCGCACTGCCGATCGTGACGTTGGGATCGGCGGCGAGCATCGTGAGATCGTTCCAGTCCATCGAGGCGCTGCGCGACAGTGCTGCCAGATCGACGCCGTAGCGCTTGCAGAGATCGTTGATCGCGACGGAGACATCCGGTGGCGCCAATGTCCGCATCCATTTCGAGAGGAAGTCGTAGAGCTCGTATTTTTCCGCCACACCACGAATCGAAAAATGCAATTCCTTGCGCTCGATCACGAGGCTGATGCGGCTCTCGCGCGCGATGATCTTCTCCAGCGCCAGCCACCACGCCTCCCCTAGCCCATCCGGAAACGCACTCGGCAGGTAGATGGCGAAGGGCACGCCATGCTTCGACAGCACCGGATAGGCATCCGTCGCCAGATCCTTGTAACCGCCGTCGAACGTCAGGCAGGCAAAGCGGCGCGGCAGCGGCAAGGTGACGGCGCGGCGGCAGGCTTCGTCGATCGAGACGATATCGTAGTTCCAGCGCTTCAGCGCCCGGATCGTGCGGTCCAGGAACTCTGGCGTGATCTCGCGCGAGGCCAGCGGCCGAAACCGCTCGCGGCGGCGCGCCCGCGCGCGCTCGAAGCGCAGGATGACGCCGGCCCCGCCGGTCTGCCGCTGCCGCAACCGCGCATAGCCAGAGAAGTAAGCGAGCTCCATCTGCGCCCGCTTCAAGAAGGTGATATCCGACACCACGTCCCGCCCCCGATCCGGCGGTTCCCAGGCGCCGTCTAACGATTGTTATTACTCTTTGTTGACATTTCCCTGCGAAGGTCGCCCAAGCCGAATTGTAAATAATCGATTAATACCGGACTCAGCAATGACCATGGCTGCCGCGATCGAAGCACGAACGGCGGAGTTGGAAGCGTGGTCGAAAACAAGCCGCGTCACCGGTGTCGACATCATCCGCGATCTCGAAGCCGCCGAACCGACATGGCGCAGCTTCGAAAAGCAGTTCTGCACGCCCTACCAGCGCTTTGATTTTCTCGCCGCCTGGCAGCGGCAGGTCGGCGCGCGCGAGGGCCTCACGCCCTTCATCGTGATCGGTCATGATGGCGAGCGCCGGCCGCTGTTCGTGCTGCCGCTGACGCTCGAGACCGCTCTTGGCGTGCGCTGCGCCACATTCATGGGCGGCAAGCACGCCACCTTCAACATGGCGCTGTGGGACCGCGACCTCGCCGCGGGCGCAACGGCTGCCGATCTCAGGACCATGGTCTCGGCCATCGCGGCGCGCGGCGAGGCCGACGTGCTCGCCTTGCACCAGCAGCCGCTCAACTGGCGCGATCTGCCGAACCCGCTGGCTCTGCTGCCGCACCAATCCTCGGTGAATGACTGTCCCCTGCTCGCCATCGAACCCGGCGCCGAGCGCACCACCCTCATCAGCAATTCGTTCCGGCGGCGTTTGAAGGGCAAGGAACGCAAGCTGCAGCAGCTTGCCGGCTATCGCTATCAGGTCGCCGCCACCGACGCCGATGTCACGCGGGTCCTGAACTGGTTCTTCCGCGTCAAGCCGCAGCGCATGGCCGAACAGAAGCTGCCCAACGTCTTTGCCGAGCCGGGCGTGGAGGATTTCATCCGCTCCGCCTGCCTGACCGAGGTTCCGGGCGGCGGCCGCGTCATCGACATCCACGCGCTCGAGTGCGACGACGAAGTGATCGCGATCTTCGCCGGCGTCGCCGACGGCCATCGCTTCTCGATGATGTTCAACACCTACACAATGTCCGCCAGCGCCAAGTTCAGCCCCGGCCTGATCCTGATGCGCAACATCATCGATCACTACGCCGCGCTGAACTACCGCGCCCTCGACCTCGGCATCGGCTCGGACGAGTACAAGCGGCTGTTCTGCAAGAGCGACGAGCCGATCTTCGACAGCTTCATACCGCTCTCCTGGCGCGGCAGGCTAGCGGCAAGCGCGATGTCCGGCATCGTCAGCGCCAAGCGGCTGGTCAAGCGCAATCCCGCGCTGTTCGATCTCGCGCAAAACCTGCGCGGCATGTTCCGCTAGGTGCGCGTATTTCCACCGCCATGCAGCTCATGACGTGTGAGCCGCCGATCTGCCTGCGATCGACTTCGCGACATCGCGAACGCATGCGACAAATATCTCGGCGGCCGGGCTCAACGTGCGATTCTTCAGCGTCACAATGGCCGCCGACACAGCCGACGTTCGCGGCAGCTTGACCGGAAGTCTCTTCAGCGACAGATCGCGGCCGCTGAACTGCACAATCGAGCTTGGAAGCAAGGTGACGAAGTTCCCGGTCGCAGCGAGCCTGCAGCAGAGGTGAAGCGACAGCGTCGTGACGGGCGTGCGAGGCGTGCTCAATCCGCTTTCGCGAAACAGATCAGCCGTGGCGGAGCCTGGAAAAGTGTCCGGCGGCGGCAATATCCAGGCTTCATCGGCAAGGTCGGCCAGGCTGACCCTGGAACATCGCGCCCATTTGCTTCGCTCCCCCACAACCACAACACGCGGGTCACTTAGCACAGGCTCCACCGCCAGATCTTCCTCGGCGAACGGCGTCGGGATCCAGCCCAGCAATAGATCGATGCTCCGCTCGCGCAGTTCGCTGTAACGCGCGGTGCCAAGCACCATCTGCGCGACATTCAGGCGGATACCTGGATGGCGCCGCGTGAATCGATCGATCACGGCCGGAAGCAGGCCGGCCGCGACGCTTTCCGAGCTACCGATGCGGAGCTGCCCGATGGTCGGATCGGCAAGAAATTCGAGCTCTTCCAGCCCTTGCATCAGTTCGTCGAAGATCGTCATTCCGCGCTTGACGAGGGCGCGCCCATACGGCGTGGGCTCGATGCCGTTGCGGCCGCGGTCGAGAAGCCGAAGCCCGAGTGCATGCTCCATGTCGGCGATCGCTCTCGACACGGCCGGTTGCGAAATCGCCAGTTCGGCCGCGGCCTTTGCCATGCTGCCCCGCTGAGCCACAACGAGCAGGATATGGAGATCGCGCAGCTTGATGCGGCGCCGGGCTCGCTCAATGGATTGCATGTCCGATCCTTATCAAAACAGTTATGAAACCCTCACATACTAGCATTGGACGGATATACCCGCCTCAAGCATCCTCTCGATCCTGTCGTCTCAGACGCGGAGGACCCGATGGCTTGGATGGTGATGACGCGCCGCGATGTGCTGGCAATGTCAGGGGCCGGCGTCGCTTTCTCCGCCGCCGGTCTCGTGCCGCAGAGCATCGCCGAGCCGCGCCTGAAGAGCGCGCATATACTGACAGGCTTCACGCCCGGGCTCCCCGATGCCGTGGCAAGGCTCGTCGCCGATCAGATGAAGGATTATGCGGCGTCGATCGTGGTCGAGACCCGGCCAGGTGCGAGCGGACGGGTCGCGGTGGAGGCCGTGAAGGCGGCCACCCCCGATGGATCTGTCCTTTTGCTGGCGCCACTTGGCTTCTTGACGCTGTTTCCTCACGTCTACAAGACGCTCAGATACGTGCCGCGGGATTTTACTCCGGTATCGACCGTCGCTTCATTTCCGACATTGCTGACGGTGGGTCCGAAGGTACCACGCGAGGTAAAGACGCTGGCTGAATTCATCACATGGTGCCGCGCCAATCCGACGCAGGCGACCTACGGCACGGCGGGCGCTGGATCGACGCTGCACTTCATCGGGGCGATGCTGGGCCGCACTGCGCGGTTCGAGTATCTCCACGTGCCCTATCAAGGCAGGGCCGCGCTACAGGATCTCGTGAAAGGCGAGATCGCCTCGGCCATCATGCCGCTCGGCAGTTCCGTTGGCCTGGTCCAGTCCGGAGAGCTTCGTGCGCTCGCGACCACCGGTCCACGCCGCAGCACATTTCTTCCCGATGTGCCCACGATGGCCGAAGCCGGTTATCCCTCGCTTGAAGACCTCACATGGTTTGGATTTTTTGTCCCGGCAAAGACCCCGGCCGACATCGTCGAAAGGCTCAATGGCTCGATCCAGGCGGCCTTGCGCACCGACGAGGTCAAAGCCGGCATGGCAAGACAGTTCGTCGAGATTGACGCAATCCCGATGGCCGACTTTAACCGGCTGCTCGCATCCGAATCCGGGCGATGGAAAGCGATCGTGCAGTTAACCGAGTTCACGCCGACCGATTGAAGGTCTCGGCTCCTCTGGTCTACGCCGCGACCACGCGCGGGCCCGGCTCGACGGCGTCCGATGGCTCGCACGGCTTCGTCAGCATCGTCACTTCCGAGAAGCCGACCGCGGCGAGCTGCTCGCACATCAGGCGGCGGGCATCGTCGGCCATCGCGGCATCCGGCACCACGACGGCGCGGGCATGCGCCGTCAACAGATCGGCCGGCAGGTCGGAAGCCGTGCCGGCATCGAGCAGCACGTGGTCGTAGGCGCTGAGCAGCGCGTCGATCGCGAGCGTCAGCCGCGGCGACTGCAGTCGCGCGCGATCGAAGCCGGGGCGGCCAGCGCTGACCAGATTGACCCGCGACAGCCGGTCGCGCGTGATGATCTCCGAAAACGTCGCCTGCCCCTGCATCAATTCGGCAAGCCCCGGCGCGCCGGGATCGGTCGAGACCGCCGCTATCGTCGGAGACGCCGCTGCGAGGTCGACGACGGCGACCTTGGCTTCGCGCGCCATCAGCCGCGCCAGCGTCAGCGTGGTCAGCGCGATGCTCTCGCTAGTGGCCGTCCCCAGCACGGTGACCTTGCGTGCATCGGCGCCAGCCCGGCGCAGCTTCTCGGCGAGCTGCTCGATTTCCCCGATGGCTGCGGCGGCTTCAGGCTGCGGAGCGATGGATGCGGCCTCGACCTCGGGCTCGGGCTCGGCTGCCGGCTCCAGCTCCGGTTCCTGCTCGTCGTCGCTCTCGACGGCGGCAGCGCGAACCGGCGCCCGCGCCGTCATCGGCGGCACGACCGGTGCCGCGGCGGCGCGCGGCGCGGTCATGCGCAAGAGCTCGCCAGTCACGACCAGGCCCGAAGAAAGCAACAGCGTCGCCAGCGTCGCGATCAGCACGATCGGCAGCTTCTTCGGATAGGCCGGCGTATTCGAGACCGACGCGCGCGAGATGATGCGGCCATCGGACGGTCCTGCGTCGATGTTCTCGCGCGTATTGGCTTCGCGGTATTTCGCCAGATAGGACTCAAGCAGGTCACGCTGCGCCTTGGCTTCGCGCTCCAGCGCGCGGAGCTGGACATCCTGGCCGTTATAGGATGACGCCTGTTTCTTCAATTGATCGAGGCTCGCGCTCAGCGCCTCGACGCGGCCGCCGGCAACACGGGCGTCATTGTCGAGCGTGCGGGAGATCTTGGCCGCCTCCTCGCGCAACTGCCGATCGAGATCGGCAAGCTGCGCCTTCAATTCCTTGATGCGGGGGTGATTGTCGAGCAGCGTCGACGATTGCTCAGCGAGCTGCGCGCGCAACGTGACCCGCTGCTCGCTGAGGCGGCGGATCAGTTCGGAATTGAACACTTCGGAAGCTTCGATCGGCTTGCCGCTCTGCAGCATCTCGCGGATCAGCCGCGCCTTGGTCTCGGCATCCGCCTTCAGTGCACGGGCATTATTGAGCTGCGTGTTGAGCTCGCCCATCTGCTGGTTGGACAGCGAGGTGTTGTTGGTGCCGACGAACAGGCTCGACTTGGAACGGAAATCCTCGACGCGGGATTCGGCGTCCGCGACTTTCTTACGCAGATTCTCGATCTCGCCAGCAAGCCACTGGCTCGCCGTTCTCGCCTGCTCCTGCCGCGCATTCTGCTGCAGCACGAGATAACCTTCGGCGATCGAGTTGGCGACGCGCGCGGCGAGCTCGGGATCGCGCGACTGGAATTCGACGACGACAACGCGCGACTTGTCGACCGCGTAGGCCTGCAGGCGCTCATAATAGGCTTCCAGCACGCGCTCTTCCGGCGTCAGCGAGAACGGGTCGCGGCCGATACCGAACAGCGCCAGCAGCGATTTCAGCGGCGAGAAGCCCTGCAGCACCGGATCGAATTCCGGCCGCTCGGCAAGCTTGTTCTTCTTGATGATCTCGCGCGCGAGGTCGCGCGACAGCAGGAGTTGCACCTGGCTGGTGACGGCCTCCGGATCGACGACGTTGCGCTCTTCGTTGCGCTCGCCGCTCGGCCGCAGGAACACGTTCTCGCGGCCGTCGATCAGGATGCGCGCTTCCGACTTGTAGCGCGGCGTCACCATATTGACCGCGGCAAGCGACAGCGTAAACGCCAGCACCGTCGGCACGATGATCCAGCTCCGCTTGCGCATCAGCGCCCGGCCGAGCGCAGGCAGGTCGAGATCGCCTACGGGCGACGCACCAACGGTCGCAGGGTCGGTCGTAGCCGGCGCGGGCTTTGCAAGCGCGCGCTGGACCACGGCCCTCTCCTTGCCTGCACGCCAGAACGCAAAACGCATTGTTCACTCCCGCGGGGACGCCACTCAATCTGTCTCAGCCGGCGCGATTACACTCCATTAAGGTTGCCGCCGGGTTAATCGGCCCGCCTGACGAACAGCACGGGCGCACACGCCCGCGCGTCATGCTTTGTTAACCATGGGCGTCCTTAATCGGCCGCGATATTTTGCCGGGATTCCCAGAATGCGCCGCCTGCGCGCCGCTGCCTTTTGCCTGCTTTCGATGCTTGCGCGCGGCGCTTCAGCCGGCGATTGCATATTCACCAGCGGGCGTGGGTTGTGACCATGGATTCCGATCAGCCGCTCCGCATCCTGCATGTCGTGCGAGCCCCTGTCGGCGGGATCTTTCGTCATATCCTCGACGTTGCCAACGGACAGATCGAGCGCGGCCATCACGTCGGCATCGTCACGGACAGCATCACCGGCGGCGAGCGCGCCGCCACCGCGCTAGCGGAAATCGAACCGCGCCTAAAGCTCGGCGTCCGCCGTGTGGCCATTCGCCGCGAGCCGCGGTTTGCCGATACGATGGTCTGGGCGCAGATCGCCGGCCTGATCTGGAAATTGAAGCCGGACGTGCTGCACGGCCACGGCGCCAAGGCCGGCGCTTACGTCCGCCTGCGGCCGCACTCCAAGCACACGATTCGCGTCTACACGCCGCACGGCGGCTCGCTGCACTACCCGCTCGACACGCTGAAGGGCAATTTCTACAGCCGGCTTGAGCGCGCGCTGATGAACAGCACCGACCTGTTCCTGTTCGAAAGCGCCTTCGCACGCGACACGTATCAACGCACGGTCGGCACGCCGACCAGCGGCGTGGTGCGCTGCGTGTTCAATGGCGTGACCGCGGAAGAATTCGATCCGGTGGCACGCGCCGAGGATGCCACCGACATCGTCTATGTCGGCGAGTTCAGGCACATCAAGGGGGCCGACCTCCTGATCGACGCGGTGGCGAAACTGCGCGCCGAAGGCAAGCCGCTGACGCTGACGCTTGCCGGCGACGGCGAGGAATCGGAGAAGCTGAAGGCGCAGGTCAAACAGCTTGCACTTGGCGATGCCGCGCGCTTCATCGGCCATGTCAAAGCGCGTTACGGGTTCTCGAAAGGCAAGCTGCTGGTCGTTCCCTCCCGCGGCGACTCGATGCCCTATGTCGTGATCGAGGCTGCGGCCGCGGGGATCCCGATGGTGGCAGCCAATGTCGGCGGCATCCCCGAGATCTTCGGCCCGCACACGGATGCGCTGTTTGCGCCGAGCAACGCTGCCGCCATGGCGGAAGCGATCAGCCGCGCGCTCGACGATCCCGCGGCGACATTGGCGCGCGCAGAGACGCTGCGCGAGCGAATCTCCGCGCATTTTTCGCAGAAGGCGATGGTCGAGGGCGTACTCGCCGGCTATCGCGATGCATTTGCCAATCGTTAACCACAAGTTACCCACGTAACCGTTTGTTCCGATTTCTCCCCTAATCCCTGACGCGGGGCAATTCCGCAGCGGCCTTTGCATCCCTATCTGCGGCCGCAAGAACGGACGTGACGACGTGGAACCGATTGACGCACGCTCGATGCTGGACGCGGCCGCGACCGCCGGTGGCGGCCGTCCGCCGGTCGAACGACGCCGCAGGCTATCGCCCTCCGCGCTCGTCGTTACCAATGAAAAGGTCCGCGGCGCCTATTCGCCGGTCGTCATCACCGGCATCGTTCGCCTCGTCGATTTCATTCTGCTGAGCCTGGTCGGCGTCGCGCTTTATCTCTGGTACGTGATGCCGCTCTCCGGCTTCCGCTGGGAATATGTCGCGGCGATCCTCGCCATGACGATATCGGCGGTGGTCTGCTTCCAGGCCGCCGACATCTACGAAATCCAGATGTTCCGCGGACAGTTGCGGCAGATGACGCGCATGATCTCGTCCTGGGCGATCGTGTTCCTGCTGTTCATCGGCGTGTCGTTCCTGGTCAAGCTCGGCGGCGAGATCTCGCGGGTCTGGCTGACGGCGTTCTTCTTCGTGGGTCTTGCGGCCCTGATCGTCGAGCGGCTGATCCTGCGCGGCCTGGTGCGGCGCTGGGCGCGCGACGGCCGGCTCGACCGCCGCACCGTGATCGTCGGCGCCGATGAGAACGGCGAGCAGCTCGTCGAAGCGCTCAACGCACAGTCCGACACCGACATCCGCGTGCTCGGCGTGTTCGACGACCGCAACGATGATCGCGCGATGGATAGCTGCGCCGGCAGCCCGAAGCTCGGCAAGGTCGACGACATCGTCGAGTTTGCGCGCCGCACCCGCGTCGACCTCGTGCTGTTCGCGCTGCCGATCTCGGCCGAGACCCGCATCCTGCAAATGTTGAAGAAGCTCTGGGTGCTGCCGGTCGATATCCGCCTGTCGACGCACACCAACAAACTGCGTTTCCGTCCCCGCTCCTATTCCTATCTCGGCAAGGTGCCGACGCTCGACGTGTTCGAGGCCCCGATCACCGACTGGGACCTGGTGATGAAATGGCTGTTCGACCGCATCGTCGGCGGCCTGATCCTGCTCGCCGCGCTGCCGGTGATGGGGCTGGTGGCGCTTGCGGTGAAGCTCGACAGTCCGGGCCCGGTGCTGTTCCGCCAAAAGCGCTTCGGCTTCAACAATGAGCGGATCGACGTCTACAAGTTCCGCTCGCTCTACCATCATCAGGCCGATCCCACCGCATCGAAGGTCGTCACCAAGGACGATCCTCGCGTCACCCGCGTCGGCCGCTTCATCCGCAAGAGCAGCCTCGACGAATTGCCGCAGCTCTTCAACGTCGTGCTGAAGGGCAATCTCTCCCTCGTCGGCCCGCGCCCGCATGCGGTGCAGGGCAAGTTGCAGAACCGCCTGTTCGACGAAGCGGTCGACGGCTATTTCGCGCGCCACCGCGTCAAGCCCGGCATCACCGGCTGGGCGCAGATCAACGGCTGGCGCGGCGAGGTCGACACCGACGAGAAGATCCAGAAGCGCGTCGAATTCGATCTCTATTACATCGAGAACTGGTCGGTGCTGTTCGACCTCTACATCCTCCTGAAGACGCCGTTCTCGCTGCTGACCAAGAACGAGAACGCGTATTGAGAGCCGTCATTGCGAGCGAAGCGAAGCAATCCATGTCGCAACCCGGGGATAAATGGATTGCTTCGTCGCTTCGCTCCTCGCAATGACGCCGTTGTAAAGTTTAGGTGCGTGAATTCGTGATGGCCTACGCTGCAACAGCCGGGACGTCCCTTCCGCAAGCCGCGGTTCCGCCCGGCGTGCTGGCGCTGCAGCGCGCGATGGTGTGGCTGGCGGGCGCCTCCGGCGCGATCGTCTTCATCGAGCCGAGCCCCTACGAATTGGTGACGCTGACAGCGGCCATCATCTTCTTCGCGACCGGCCTGCGGATGCGGCTCGCCTTCATGCCGCTGCTTCTGATGCTGATCTTGCTTAATGTCGGCTACAGCATCGGCGCCATCCCGTTTCTCGACAGGCCGGAGGTCGCAACCTGGATCGCGACGTCCTGGTACATGGCGGTCACCGTGGTGTTCTTCGCCATGGTTACTTCCGAAGATACCGAGGCGCGGCTGGACATGCTCCGGCGCGGCCTCGTCGTCGGCGGGATGATCGCATCGCTTGCGGCGATCGGCGGCTATTTCCACCTCGTGCCCGGCGGCTACGACCTCCTGACCCTGTATGAGCGCGCCCGCGGCACCTTCAAGGATCCGAACGTCCTCGGCGCCTTCCTGATCCTGCCGGCGCTGTTCTCGTTGCAAAGCGTCGTCTCCGATCCTCCCGGCAAGGCATTCCGCAACACCATCGCCTTCAGCATCATGTCGCTCGCGATCCTGCTCGCGTTCTCGCGCGCGGCCTGGGGCGGCCTCGTGATCACCGCGGCATTCATGCTGGCGCTGATGGTTTTGACCAGCCGCTCGCAGACCGAGCGCTCGCGCATCATCGTGATGGCGCTCGTCGCCGTCATCCTCGCAGTCGCGCTGGTCGCGATCCTGTTGTCGTTCGACTCGATCGCGCAGATGTTCAAGCAGCGCGCGAGCTTCGACCAGAGCTACGACGAAGGCCGCTTCGGCCGGTTCGGGCGCCACATCCTCGGCGCCCAGATGGCGCTCGATCTTCCCTTCGGCATCGGTCCGCTGCAATTCCGCAACTACTTCCCAGAGGACACCCACAATTCCTATCTGAATGCGTTCATGTCAGGTGGCTGGATCTCCGGCCTGACCTATCCGGCGCTGGTCTTCGTCACCGTGGTCACGGGCTTCCGCTACATCTTCCTGCCCGTGCCTTGGCAGCGGACTTATCTGGCGATCTTCGCAGCCTTCCTCGGCACCGTCGGCGAGAGTTTCATCATCGACACCGATCACTGGCGCCACTTCTGGATGATGCTGGGGGCGATGTGGGGCATGTATGTCGCCGCAGCGCGCTACCGCAGCGCCTCTGTACCGGCGCTCACCGCCGAGGCGGCCGCCCGCGCTTCTTAGCCGGCTTCTCCTCGGGCGCATCGAGCAGCCCCTTGAGCTTCTCCGTCGCTTCCAGCACGGCCTTGTAGCCTTCATTGGCGAAGCGCAGCAGCAATTGCAGCTCGGCTTCCGAATAGGTGCTCCAGAGCCGCTGCATCGCCTCCTGCATCGGTACGTAGTAGCGCCCAATCCTGGCAGCGTTCTCGGGCACAGTTACGATGTAGACCTTGCGGCGGTCGGTCTCATCACGCTCGCGACGCACGAAGCCGGCCTTCTCCAGGCGGTCGACCACGCCGGTGATGGCGCCGGTGGTGAGCCCGGTGACCTCCGCAAGCCGGCCCGCCGTCACGCGGCCTTCGAGATTGAGGAAGTCGAGGCATTCGAGGTCGGAACCGGAAATTCCCGCCACGTTGGCAACGGCTTGCCCGTACAGCACGCCCTGTGCGGACGAGCGCCGCACGGCCTCTTCCAGCTCCTGCATCAACGCCACGCGCGACTTCAACCTTGACAAGGCCCCTCCTATCTCTTAGTAAACATACATCTTATAAACTAAGATAATTAATTGCTCACCTTTCGTAACCCACGCGACCGAACGGAGCAAGCCATGCCGCGCCGTCCCCGCAAGGCCCTGATCATTGGCGGCGGCATCGCCGGCCCTGTCGCTGCGATCTTCCTCAAGCGTGCCGGCTACGACGTCGAAATCTACGAGGGCTGGCCGCATTCGAGCGGCATCGGCGGCGGCCTGCAGATCGCGCCGAACGGCATGCACGTGATGGCCGAGCTCGGCCTCGCCGACGAACTGATCCGCCAGGGCTCGATCGCCGAATCCTTCGATTTCTATTCGCAAGGCGGCAGGAAGCTCGGCTCGATCAACCGCGACATGGAGAAGCGCTTTGGCCAACCGGCGGTGAACATGCGCCGCGCCACGCTGCAGGAGATCCTCTTCAACAAGGCCTGGTGCTCGAACGCCGAGCTCTATTTCGAGAAGCGCCTGGTCAGGATCATCGACCGGCCCGACCAGCCGATCGTCGCTTATTTCGCCGACGGCACGACCGCCGAAGGCGATTTCTTGATCGGTGCCGACGGCGTGCACTCGAAGGTGCGGCGCCATGTGGTGCCTGACGGACCAGAACCGTTCGACACCGGGCTGATCGGTTTCGGCGGCTTCGTGCCCCGCGCTGTGCTCGAAGGCAGATCGATCGGCGGACGCGTCGAGACCACGTTCGGCCAAAGCGGCTTCTTCGGTTACGGCTTCTGCAGCTCCGACCCCACCGACGGCGTGATGTGGTGGAGCACGCAGCCTTCGCATAGTGTCGACGCCACGACATTCCGTGCCATGGATCAGGCGGCGCTGAAGCAGCATTTGCGCGACTTCCATCGGGGGTGGCACGATCCGATCCCGCGCATCATCGAGGCCGCCGAGAACATCGTGGTGACCGACACGCTCGATGTCGCGAGCCTGCCGACCTGGTCGCGCAAGCGCTCGCTCCTCATCGGCGACGCCGCCCATGCCACCAGCCCGCATGCCGGCCAAGGCGCTTCGCTGGCGCTGGAAGATGCGATGCGCCTCGGCAAGCTCATGCTCGACGGACAGGAACTCGGCCTGACCTTCCAGAATTTCGAGCAAGAGCGCCGCCCGCGCGCGGAAAAGATCGTCGCGATCGCCCGCCGCAACGGCAACAGCAAGCGCGAATTCAGCGCCGCGGGAGCGTGGGTTCGTGATCAAGCGCTGAGTCTGCTGCTACCGGTGACCTCGCGATGCATGGATTTTATGTACGTCTATGATCCACGGGCGGCGTAGCCGTAGGGTGGGCAAAGCGCAGCGTGCCCACCTTTCTTGCACCGACCGCGGATGGTGGGCACGCGGAGCCTATCATCGGGCGCGCGTTCGCGCGACCCGTTGGCTTTGCCCACCCTACAATCCGAAGCCTACGTCTCGACCTGGAACGTCAGGCCGGCGTGATCGACCAGCCGCTTGATGAGCTTGTCCTTCATCGCAGCGCCCGGCGTCCAGATGCCGGCGGGAACATCCGGCGCATCGCGCAGCAGGCAGATCGCGCATTCCGAGATCATCTTCGCCGTTGACCCATAGCCGGGATCGCGATCGCCTTTCACCGACGCGCGCACCTGGCGGCCGTCGGGCGCAATCGCGACGTACAGCAGATCATAGCGCCCGTTCTCGCGTTCTTCCTTCGAAGGCCCCTCGCCCGGCTTCGGCGCATTCGGACCGGTCTTCTCGGCGTTCGCGGCCATCACCAGCTTGGCGTTGGCTTCGCCTTTCTCACCGGGACCGGTCAGCACCATCTCGTCGTAGATGAATTCCTTGCCGTAGGGAAAACCCATCAGCATGTTGGAACGGTGGACGTTGCGTGTGTTGATGAGCGCCATCATGAACGGCGCCGCCCAGGACTGCAGGTCTTCCTCGTAGGCCGGCCTGTTGCCTCGCGGTTGCTTGGGGCCTTTAAATCCGGGCGTCAGCGCAAAGGGATCGTTCAGGATGGTGATCAGGCTGAGATCCTTGGCGACTGCATCGAAGGTCGCCTTGGCACTTGCCGCGGTGCCGCCGGAGAGCGTACCGCGCATGTCGCGCACGCGGCCCTTGACGCGGGACGCCGGCGCGCCGAACACGCGCCTGGCCTCCTCCTGCACGAAGAATGCGCCGAGCTCGAACGGCACCGAGTCGAAGCCGCAGGAAAACACGATGCGCGCACCGCTTGCCTTCGCAGCAGCCTCGTGCTTGTCGATGATCTGCCGCATCCAGACCGGCTCGCCGCAGAGATCGAAGTAATCGACACCCGCTTCCACGCAAGCGGCGACGACGTCGTTGCCATAGAGCTGATACGGGCCGACCGTGCTGATCACGGATTTCGCCTGGCCAACCATGGCTCGCAGCGACGCGATCTCACTTGAATCGGCAACGATCAGCGGCGTGTCCGCAGGCGCGCCAATGGCGTCGCGCACCGCAGCAAGCTTGTCCTTGCTGCGCCCGGCCATCGCCCATGTCAGGCTGTCGCCCTTGTAATGCTGAGCGAGATATTCGGCAACGAGCTGGCCGGTGAAGCCGGTTGCGCCATAGATAACGATGTCGAACTTCGACGACATAGGATGACTTTCCCTGAAACGAACGATTGCCCCTTCTTGTCATTGCGAGCGAAGCGAAGCAATCCATTTCACGGCTTGTGGAGGCGTGGATTGCTTCGTCGCTGTCGCTCCTCGCAATGACGGCAGGAGTTCCTACTTCTTCGCATACGACACGCCCATGCCGGCACGCACGTCGGCCTGGATGCCGTAGGGCGCAATGGGATAGCGCAGGCCGTTCTTGGCGAGCTGTTTCATGCCGGCGATCGCCTTGGCAAGATCGGCCGGCGGCAGCGCCATCAGCATCTCCTCATCCGGCACGCCGCCATAGCGCCGCTCCGCAAAGCAAGGCAGCGACAGCGACGGTTCGCGCATCTTCAGCGCCCGCCCCCAGGAATCCGCGCAGGCGGTCTCGCCGACCACGCCCCATTCAAACTTCTTGTAACCGGTATATTGCAGCCCATTGATCAGGATGATCATCTGCCCCGGCGTCGCATAGACGAGGCAGATGTCAGGCGGATTGAGGCGGCCGCTGGAGAGCGGGCTTGCCACGAAGGCCTTGTACTGGCCATAGGGCACCACATCCAGCGCCTCCTGGCGCTTGCGCGCATCTTCCGCGGTGCCATGCCAGACCCCGACATAGGATTCTCCCGCAAGCCATTTCTCGTCCTGTGGCGCGAGCCCGATCACGGCGCGGCATTGCGCGCCGACGAGATCATCGGCAGTGACGCCAACCGTCCAGCCAAGCCGCGAGGCCATGCTCACGATCTGGTCGGTGGTGTGGATCGCGGTCGGGCGCCGGATCTTCGGGATCGCCATCATGTCCTCGACCCGCTCGAACAGCTTCAGGCCGATCACGGTCGTCTTCAGCCTGAGCAGGCTGTTGAGATCGGCCACCATCGTGGCCAGATCGAATTGTTCCGACGGTGTCTGCTGTTGCATGGCGTAAGTTCCCGGGCTTGTTTTGCCCGATCTTAGCCCGATCGACAGCTGGTTGCGACCCGCATTCTAAGGCGTGGACCCATTGAGGCGCGGCCACCGCCGCATCGATGCGAGGTTGCGTGCGCGGCAGCGATGCGGGCGGACATCGCCGACTCGCACGACATCACGACGGCGGATAGACGAGTGATACGCCGTCCTCGCGCGCCGCGGCAGTCATCCTGGCAATTTCAGCGCGCGCCGGTCCCATCAAGTGGAAGACATCTCGTCCATGGTGGAGAAGGTAATCGGCGACGAACCGTCGATGGCAACGCCACCAGACGGCTTCCGAACACATGATCGCGCACCTCCGCCCTAAGCTCAATTGCTCCAGTTGCGATAACCCCCTGCGAAACTCGTCAGAGAGCGCGTAGTCCGCATAGTTGTGGAAGCTCTGGTTGATCCAGAAGGCATTTACTTCGGGTGGCACCGTTTTCGATTTTGCTCGTCGGCCGCCAAGTTCCTCGATCCAGATATAACCGATCTGCCAAGCCGAAAGCGCCTCAGGCAGCTTGTCGATATTGAACTGGGGGTTGGTTCGTGACCGCGGGAAGCTACGGATGTCCACGACCATCCCGATCGAACCGACGTTCAAGAGCTCGACGAATTCGACGATGCTGCGCGTCGCGTGACCGACCGTGTAGATGGGATTGATTTCGACCGGCATCGTGCAAATGGAGATCGGACGGCGTTGCTTCACGCGATCAAGATAGACCGTTAGAATGCGTTTGCTAGTGGCCTGTACTGCTCGCTAGACAAGGAGGCTGCAGATGGCTGAACGATTCAAAGTCGGCGATCGAGTCCGGTGGAACTCGGAAGCTGGGCATGTCAGCGGCACGATCATCCGAGTTCACGTCAAGGATTTCAACTACAAAGGCCATACGCATCACGCGAGCCCGGAATCACCGCAGTACGAAATCAAGAGCAGCAAAACAGACCACATTGCCGCTCATAAGGGGGAGGCCCTTACAAAGCTGTCTGACTGAGCGGCTTAACCCTGATCATCCCTCCCGGACTTGCGAGTATATGTCCTAGTTGGTCGATGGCCCCGGCAGCAACGCGTCGGTTCGGCCTGCGGCACGATAGGCGATCAGGCCCATCCACTCGCGCACCGCAAGATCGGTCCGCGACAATCCATCGAGTGCGGTGTTCGTGAACCAGAAGACGTCGTTGCCCGTCCCGACCCGCCAGTCGACGGGATAAGGCTCAACCGGAAATCCCACTTTACGGAACAGCCCAACGGATCGCGGCATGTGGAACGACGAAGTCACCAGGAGCCAACGCTCGCCCGCTTTCGGCGCCACCAACGCCTTGGAGAATTCGGCGTTCTCCCACGTGTTGCGCGACTGCCGTTCCATAGTCAGCCGCGATTTCGCGATGCCGAGGTTTTCGAATAGCTCCGCCACGTAATCGGCTTCCTTGGCATCATTGGAAACCAGGTTGGCGCTGCCGCCAGTAAACACCACGCGCGCATTCGGATATTTTCGCGCAAGCTCGGCCGCGGCGATGATGCGGTCGGCTGCGTTACGCACGATCGGCGTATCATGCGAGGCCGAAAGATCGGAATCGACCGAACCGCCGAGCACAATGATGCCATCGGGCGTGCCTTCGGCCGGATTCCAGGGCGGAAAGCGCGCCTCCAGCGGGTAGAGCAATAGGTTTCCAAGCGGCGAGAACCCGGCCACGACAAGCAGCACCATGACCGCGACCAGAAGCTTGCGGCCAAGTGCGGCAAACCGCGTCGCGAGCAAGATGGCCCCGAGCACGCCGATGCCGATCAGGAAATTGCCCGGCAGCAGCATGACGCCGAGCGTCTTCGACAGCACAAAAAACACCCGCGGCGGCCTCCGATCCGTTCAACCTGGGGGAGCGCCATAGCAGCAATCGGTCCGGCATTCCATCTTGTGCGGATCGGGCTGGCACCGATCCGCTTCATGGCCGCGGCATCGGCTCACACAATGATTTCCGCCGGAATGTGATTGGGCAACGATTGATCTGACTGCAAAAGCCCATTCTAAATGCGATGCACGTCGCACATTACACGCTCGCCAGAGAAATCCCATGACACACCATAATCTCCCCGCGAGCCCCGAGACCTGCCACTGGGGCTTTTTCGAAGCAAAACTTAAGCCGGTGCTCGCGATCAAAAGCGGCGACGAGGTCACCATCGACACCGTCAGCGGCAGCCCCGACGTGGTGCCCGACCGGGCCAAATTTCACATCCCGCCGGAGCTTGCCGAAATCCACGCGAGGTCCGAGCGGATGCTGCCGGGTCACATCCTCACCGGCCCGATCGCGGTCGAGCGTGCCGAGCCCGGCGATGTGCTGGAGGTCGATATCCTCGATGTCAGCCTGCGGCAGGATTGGGGCTACAACCTGATCCGCCCGCTCTCCGGCACCCTGCCCGACGATTTCCATCAACCGCGCATCCTCAACATCCCGCTCGATCGTGAGCGCATGGTCGGCCGCCTGCCCTGGGGATTGGAGCTGCCGCTGAAACCGTTCTTCGGCGTGATGGGCGTGGCGCCGCCGCCGGCCTGGGGTCGCATCACCTCGCTGATCCCGCGCGCGATGGGCGGCAACCTCGACAACAAAGAGCTCGGGCCCGGCGCCAAGCTCTATTTGCCGGTGTTCGTAGCAGGCGCGCTGTTCTCCTGCGGCGACGGCCATGGCGTGCAAGGCGATGGCGAGGTGTGCGTCACCGCGATCGAGACCGCGCTGCAAGGGCGCTTCAGATTGACGCTGCGCAAGGACCTGAGCCTCAACTATCCCCGCGCCGAGACCGCCGATCACTACATGACGATGGCGATGGACCCGGACCTCGACCAATGCGTGGTGCGCGCGCTGCGTGACATGATCGCGCTGCTTGGGGAAAAGCGGAATCTGTCGCGCGAGGATGCGTACACGCTGTGCAGCCTCGCCGCCGATCTGCGGGTGACGCAGACCGTGAATGGCTCGAAAGGTATCCACTGCATGATCGCGAAGGCGATCGTGCACGGCTGACCTGCCGCCGTCATTCCGGGGCGCACGAAAATGCGAACCCGGAATCGCCGGCGTGCTCTGTTTCGTGACCGCCGGATTTCCGGGTTCGATGCTAGGCTTCGCCCGGGAATGACCGATTGCCGCACTTGTGCTTCGCAAACTGCGCTCGATACAATCGACCCGATACAATCAAACAACGAAAACAAGAACGACAGGGAGACACATGCTGAAAGAGAGATTATCGCCGGCGGAAGAAGCCGCCCGCGAACAGGAAATGCGGCAGGAGCTTGCCGCCTGCCCACGCATCCTCGATCTGATCGCCCGCGGTCCGCTCGGCGATCCCAATGCGGAAGGCGTCATCTATCTGCGCTCGCCGCTCGATCCCAATCCGGTCATCCTCTCGAACGAGCAGCTCATGGGCTCGGTCAAGGCGGCGGAAAACTTCTTCCGCCGCGAAGGCATCGGCAGGGAGGATGCGGTCGCGATCCTGTTGCCGAGTTGCCCGGCCGCGATTGCCGCAATCTGGGGTGCGGCGGCCTGCGGCATCGCCGAGCCGCTCAATCTCCTGTTCACGCGCGAAGCCATCATCGCCCAGCTCAATGCCATCAAGGCGAAACTGCTGCTGGCGCCGCCACCGGGCATGCCGGGCGGGCTTTACGAGAAGATCGAGGGCCTGCAGCGCGACGTGCCCTCGCTGAAGCGCATCGTGATCGTGCCGCTCGACGGCACCATCTCGTTCGATGGTGAGGTGCTCAAGCCCGATCCGGCGTGGCGCGACGATTACGGCCAGTCGAAGGATTTCTCCGAAGCCGACCGCGTCGCCGTGATGCTGCCGACCGGCGGCACCACCGGCCATCCCAAGGTGGCGCGGCTCACCAACCGCGCGATGGTTGCCTCCACGGTCTCGTCTCGCATGTCACTCGACTTCCGAAAAGGCGAACGCTGCACAATCACGCTGCCGCTGTTCCATGTCGGCGGCCTGTTCTGCACGGTCGCCAACTGCCTGTCGGCCGGCGCGACCATGTTCATCCCCGGCCCCGCCGGCGCGCGCGATCCGGCGCTGATCACGAATTTCTGGAAGATCGTTGAGAAGTACCACGTCAACATCAACGGTAACGTGCCGACGGCGCTCGGCGCCATCGCCGGCGTCCCGGTCGGGGACGCCGACATCTCGTCCCTGCGCGTAACCGCCACCGGCGCATCGATCTGCCCGCTGGAGATCGAGCGCCGCTATCTTGCGACCTGGGGCGGTCCCTGCATTCAGCAGCTCTACGGCATGACCGAGCTTGCCGGCGCCATCACCCACGACGTCCACGGCATCAAGCCGCGGCCCGAAGCCGTCGGCACCCGCAATCCGCTGGTCGAGCTTGCGATCCTCGCGGGTGGCAAGCTGCACACCAGCCCGTGGCCTTCGCCGGTCGGCGAACTCTTGACCCGTGGGCCGCAGGTCTTCGCGGGCTACGTCGACAAGAAGCAGACTGAAGACGCCTTCCACGACGGCTGGCTGCGCACCGGCGACATCTGCCGGATCGACGCCGACGGGTTCGTCTACATCATGGGCCGCGCCAAGGACGTCATCATCCGCGGCGGCCACAACATCGATCCGCGCTCGATCGAGGACGCGGCGCTGCAATTTCCTGGCGTCGCGCTTGCCGCGGCGGTCGGGCGCCCCGACGCTTACGCCGGCGAGGTGCCGATGCTGTTCGTGTCGACCCAGCCCGGCGTCCAGGTCGATCCGCAGGCGCTTGCCGCCTTCGTCCAGGAGAACATCCCCGAGCCGCCGGCGCGGCCGCGCGCGGTCTCGGTGATCCCGGAAATGCCGGTGACGCCAGTCGGCAAGATCTTCAAGCCGAAGCTGCGCGAGATTGCCGCCGGAGACGCCGCGCGCGAATTGCTTGCCGCGGAAGGCCTTGCCAAGGAGGTGAACGTCGAAGCGATCACCGATCCGTCGCGCGGGCTTTATCTGCGCGTCAACGCTACGCCCGACAAGGCGGAGGCGGCCGGCCGGCTGCTGCAGAAATTCCCGGTGAAGGTCGAGGTGTCTCGCACCTCATAATTTCGAGCGCAGCATCAGCCTGGCAACGAACATGACGCTGGTCTTTCCGACCAGCGCCGTCCCACTCACCTGCGCGATGTCGGCGGAATAGAGGCCGGTGAAACCGCAGGTCACATCGCGCCCGCCGAACAGCGGCAATACGCCGACAGATCTGGTGTGTTCGCTGGTGGTCAGCTCGCCGCGCCATTTGCCGTGATCGGCGCTGTAGGAGCCTGAGTAGTAGAAATACGAATCTCCGCCCGCGATCCTGCCGTCGTGCAAGACGATGACACCGTTGGCGCGGCCCTGCCCGCCCTCGGTCATCTCGATCTGAATGGTGTAAAGCCCGTTCGTTACTGTCATCGCGCCCGAATTCCCCGACGCATCATCATCGGCCCGGGCGACAGGAAGCAATCCCATAAATCGAAGAATCCATGCGCGTTTCGCCGCGCCCTCGCCGCCCGCCCCTGGGCGGTGCACACGGGGTGCGCGCGTTATCCCCAGGGCTGTCAGAAATTTTCTCGTTACTTCCCAATTGGATAGCTCACGAAAAGCGAATCAATTTGACTCGCCGGTGTAAAACTAAATAGAGTCTGAATAGATACTTTTCTGTACAGGCGTAAAAGGCTAGCGTTTTGCCATGGCCACGGAGAAAGCCGAGACCGATCGCATTCCCGTCACTTTGGCGCTCTCGACCATCGCTTACATGGAGAAGCTGGTGAGACAGGGTACCCATGGCACCAGCGTCCCCGGCGTCGCCCGGACCTTGATCGAGGAAGGCATCCGCCTCGCCATCAAGGATGGGTTGTTGTCGATCCGCGACAACGGTAAGCCGTGAAGCGAGGCGTCAGACGGTCCGGCTGAAGGGTGGTCAAGCCAACCCGGAAACTTTCCGGCAACCTGGGACCATCGCCATGACCGCCATCCTATCGATCTGGACCCCCGAACGCGTCGAACAGTTGAAGCGCTGCTTCGATGCCGGACTGACCTGCCGCGAGATCGCCGTCGACATCGGCGTCAGCCGCAACGCCGTGATCGGCAAGCTCTCCCGCCTCAACCTGACACGGGAGCCGCGCGACGACGCCGAACGGCCGGCCCGGAAGGCCTCTCCCCGCGCGCCGCGCGCAAGGACCGTGCGGCATCAGATCCGGATGTTGCAGGCCGAGTATGGCGAGGCGGCACCGGAGGAGCCGATCGCGAACGGCCATTGCTGTTCGCTCCTCGAACTCGACGAGCAGCGCTGCCGCTGGCCGGTCGAGACGCCTGACGCCAACGATTTCCGCTTCTGCGGCAACCGGCCGGTCGACGGCCTGCCCTATTGCGCAGGCCACGCCCGGCTCGCCTATCAGCCCAGCTCGCGCCCGCGCGCCGCGCGGGGATACTAAGGCGTTTTCAAGCGAAGTGGACACCGGTTCGCGTGAAGAAAACGCGTCAAAACAAGAATCTAGGGCTTCGGTTCTGACTCAATCAGAACCGAAGCTCTAACCCAGCCGCCAGCCGACGTCCGCCTTGATGCGCTCGAGGAATTCCGGCGTGTAGGCCTGTTCCGGGGTCTGGCGCACGCGCTCGTCGAGGACATGGGCGTCCTCGCCGACCAAGATGCGCCAGCGATCGGCCTTGACGCCGTCGAGGATGATCCTGGCCGCGGCGGCCGCCGTGGTCGGGGCGTCATCGTGGAACGTCCGCGCGCGATCGAGCGCGGCCTGCTGGATTTGCTCATCCGACATCGCGTCGACATCGATGCCTGCGCCCTTCATGCGCTGGCGCGCCTGCAGGATCTCCTGCTCGGTGAGTTGGTCGGATTCCGTGCCGATCTGCACCTTGCGTGAGTTGGAGACGATCGAGGTGCCGATATGGCCGGGCATCACGACCGAGCACTTGATATGCGGCGCGTTCAGCCGGAGGTCGTTGATCAGCGCCTCGGTGAATCCCTTCACCGCGAATTTCGCCGCGCTGTAGGCGGTGTGCGCCACGCCCATGCCGACGCTTGCCCAGAAGCCGTTTACGCTGGAGGTGTTGACGATGTGCCCCTCGTCCGCCTTCACGAGCAGAGGCAGGAAGGTGCGGACACCGAGATAGACGCCGCCCCAGCAGATGTTGAAGGTGCGCTCCCACTGCTCGCGCGTATTGGTGAACAGGCTGCCTCCGCCGCCGATGCCGGCATTGTTGAACAGCAGGTGGATCTTGTCGGTCGCCTGCTGCTCGATCACCTCTTCGCGAAAGCGCTTGAGATGATCCTCGATCGAGACGTCGGCCACATGAGTGGTGACACGCAATCCCTGCGGCAACTTCTCCGTTTCACACAGCCGCTTCGTCTCCGCCATCGCCTCAAGCGAGACGTCGCACATCGCGACGTTGCACCCCTCCGCCACGAGCTGGCGCGCGAGTTCGCGGCCCATGCCCGTGCCGCCACCCGTGATGACGGCAATCTTCCCGGCAAATTCCTTCATTGGAGACGCTCCCGCTTGTTCTTGTTGGTTGATGCGTCCCATTCCACAAGGCGGGAAATCGACGCCCGGCGTTTGTACCGGTGACAACAAGAGTAGCGAATGTCGAAGCCACGATCCAGTTGCAGCTCGTTCACCTAGCCGCTTCATCGCCTCGCGATCAGCCTCAGCCATGGCCCCAAATGGAACGCGCTCATCAGCACGTACATCGGGACCATTCCCGCGAACGGCGACGTGCCTTGCGAGCAAAGCATATCGGGCGCGCCGCCGACCACACCGGTGAGCAGCGCCATGACCGCGAAGGTCGGTGCGGCCGCAAGCGACAGCCAATCGGCTGCCGGCCTCTTCGTTGTGACGCTCGAACATTGCGACGGCGAAACCTCGTTCGCCGTCTCAACGTCGAGCTTTGGGCAATGTGCCGTCATCGTCATTCCCTGTTCTCGATATCGCTCGTCGAGTGGCCCGGGCCGACCGTCAGCACCGTCACGACGGCCTCCGCCCACTCCACCGTGGCGGTGAGGAATGTTGGGGAAAGGATCGTCCAGTCGACCATGAGCCGGTCTCCTCGCTGCGTACTGGTCTGTCACGGTGAGGTAGACTAGGACCGGGCGCTGAAGGGGTGAGAGTGACAAGTGTGACGGGATTCCCATGGACTCGCTGATCACGGCCGCCGCGCGTGCGCTCGCGATGGGCGATCCCCTCGGCGCCTTGAACCGCGTTGCGCTGCGCGAGGACGCGCCGGCGCTGGCGCTTCGTGGGATTGCGATGGCGCAGCTCGGCGATTTCGTCCGCGCCAAGGCTCTGCTGCGCAGCGCCGCGCGCGGCTTCGGCCCGAAGGAAGCGATCGCGCGCGCCAGATGTGTCGTCGCGGAGGCCGAGATCGCGCTCGCCTCCCGCGACCTCGGCTTTCCCGCCAAGGCGCTCGACGCCGCGCGCGCGACGCTCGAGGCGCACAGCGATTTCGTCAACGCCGCGCATGCGCGCTATCTCGAGATCCGCCGCCTGCTCCTGATCGGACGCCTCGACGAGGCCGAGCGCAGGCTTGCAGACCTTGATCCCGCGCCCTTCCCACCGGCCTCGAGAGCCGCGCATGAATTGGTCGTTGCCGGCATCGCGATGCGCCGCCTCCGCACCAAGCCGGCCCGCGCCGCACTCGCGCGCGCCGAGGCCGCGGCGCGGCAGGCACGGATCCCTGCGCTGACGGCAGAGGTCGAAAGCGCGGCCCTGCTGCTTGGCACACCCGCAGCGCGCCTCGTTGCACGCGGCGAAGAGCGCCCGCTCCTGCTCGATGAGGTCGAGGCGTTGCTGGCGTCGAAGTCGCTGGTCGTGGATGCGTGCCGCTATGTGGTGCGTGAGAGGGACACGACCGTCTCGCTCGCAACACGTCCGGTTCTGTTCGCGCTCGCCCGCGCGCTGGCCCAAGCCTGGCCCAACGACGTCACCAGGGAGACGCTGGTCGCGCGGGCATTCCGCGGCAAGCACGCCGATGAATCCCATCGTGCCCGGCTACGGGTCGAGATCGGGCGGCTCCGCAGCATGCTTCGCACGCTCGCCGACGTCAGCGCGACCAAGCAAGGGTTCGCGCTCGTGCCGCACCTCGCCCGCGACATCGTCGTGCTGGCGCGTCCGGTCGAAGAGGACCATGCGGAGGTGCTCGCCTTTCTCGCGGACGGGGAATCGTGGTCGAGCTCGGCGCTGGCGCTGGCGCTCGGGGCCAGCCAGCGCACCATTCAGCGGGCGCTCGACGCGCTCGCGGCCAAGGACAAGGTGCAGTCGTTTGGCCGCGGGCGCGCGCGCCGCTGGATGACCCCGCCCTTGCCGGGTTTCGCGACGACCTTGTTACTCACCGCGCCGCTGCCGAATGGCTAGGGTGCCTCCACTTTCGAACAGCGAGGAGGAAGCATGATCACATCAGCAGCCGAAATCATCCGCGAATATGGCCCATTCCCGGGCGTCGACAGCGTCCATGGGCTTACCTACGACGGCAAGCTCGTCTGGTTTGCGTCCGGTGACCGGATCAACGCCATGGATCCGGCAAGCGGGGACACGGTGCGCTCCATCGATGTGCCTGCGCATGCCGGAACGGCGTTTGACGGCCAGCATTTGTTTCAGATCGCCGAGGACCGCATCCAGAAGATCGATCCGAAGAGCGGCCGCGTGCTCGCCACGATCCCCTCGCCGGGCGGCGGCGCAGATTCAGGGTTGGCCTGGGCCGAAGGCACGCTCTGGGTCGGGCAGTACCGGGAGCGCAAGATCCACCAGATCGATCCCAAAACCGGAGCGATCCTCCGCACCATCCAGTCCAACCGCTTCGTCACCGGCGTCACCTGGATCGACGGCGAGCTCTGGCACGGCACCTGGGAAGGCGACGAAGGCGATCTGACCAGAATTGATCCCAAGACCGGCGAGGCCCTGGAGCGCCTTGCGCTGCCGCCCGGCGTCAGCGTGTCGGGGCTCGAGTCCGACGGACGCGATCAGTTCTTCTGCGGCGGCGGCACCAGCGGCAAGGTCCGGGCGGTGCGCAAGCCCAAGCGAAGCGCGCGGTAGAGCGTTTTCGAGCGAAGCAGACACCGGTCAGGACGCGGCGCGGAACATCTGCGCCGCGTTTCGCGTTTTGAACCTTGAGCTGTCTGCGCCGACCTACGTCCGGGGAGGCAATGGATGGAGGCCACCATGACCGATTGGCACGATACCATGGTCGATCAGCCAGAGACCGACAGCGCGGGCTACGTCACCGGGTGGACCATCAGCGGTCTCGCCCTGCTCGGCACCATCGTCGCCGTTTGGGTGCTTGGCATCTAGGCCGCACCTGATAGCTCCGGCCTATAGGGTGTCCGGCGTCTTCAGCTCGTGCTGGATCTGCTCTTCCTTGAGCTGGCGTTCCGCTTCGTGCCAGAAGCGTTCTTCTTCATCTTCGGGGCTTCCCGCGGCTTCCCACAATCGATAGGCGCGCGCCCGGATTGCCTGATCGTCTATCTTCATTGCCCCAGCTCCTTCCGGACCGTGGCAGCGCTGTTGCCAACCTTGTCGACAGCCTTCTGTAGCTGCTCTCTCGTTACCCCGAGTTCTCTGGCCCAGTACTTGACCTCGAAGTCCTGGTGCATGTTGATCTTCGAACGGTCGCGTTGATCCCTCTTGGTCAGATTATCCATGGCGGTTCCTCTTTCTGCGGATAGAACGCCAGAGCACATTGCATGTTCCCGGTAGGCCGTGATGGCCTTGCTCGCCAGCATCAACGGACGCACTCGCTCCGCTCGATCGGAGCCTCGATTGCATCCGGGAGGATTGCTACGGACGCGGTTGGCCGGCACGAGCGGTCAACGAGCGAACGTATCGACCCCACAGGCTCGGACTGAAGCTGCGGTTTTCTAACCGGCGCCCGAGCCCGCAAGCATCTCCCAGCCGGGTTCCGGTGCGGCAAAAAATAACGGGAAGTTTATTTAAGTTAAATCATTTAATGTTTTAATGTGCTATTTAATTCGCAAGTTTAATGCACAGTCAGAACCAAGGAGCAGTCAAATGAAGATCGGGTTCGGCATTGCCGCCGCGATTTTGGCCCTCGCTCTGACGACGGTCATCCCGCCCGTGCAAGCCTGCAATGGCGGGGGGAGTTGCGAGGACGCCCCCGGTCAGAATAAGCCAGATCACTATAGCGGAGCCCCCGGGCCGATTGCTGGCGCAGGCCTTCCGATCCTCGCCATTGGCTACGGTGTCTACTGGCTGATCAGGCGCCGCCGTAGGCAGGATTGATACTTTTCCTGTGGACGCACCAGCAAGCGTTGGCTGGCATTCTCCGCCGCGTCGGCCGCCGGGCCCGCGCGGCTTCCCGCTTATTGGAAATCTGCTGGCCCTCGGCAAGGACCCGCTTGGCTTCTTTGCTGAACTCGCGGATCGGTACGGCGACCTCGTCTCGCTCAATCTTGCCGGATGGCCGGCACTTTTTGTCAACAATTTGCCTGCGATCGAGAAGGTCCTCGTCGAGGACCATCGAAACTACATCAAGCACAAGTTCTTCTGGCGCCATGTGACGGCGGTGTTCGGGAAAGGCCTGCTCACCAGTGAAGGCGAGCTTTGGCACCGCCAGCGTCGCCTGGCTGCGCCTGCCTTCGCCGGCCAGCAACTGCTTGCTTACGACGACGCGATGGTGGCCCTTACGCGCCAGTTGCTTGATGGCTGGAAAGATGGCGAGGTCATCGACATCCATCCCGAGATGATGGGATTGACGCTGCGGATCGCAGCCAAGACGCTCTTCGATTCCGAGGTGGAGCGAGACATTCACGACATGGACCATGCGGTGAACGATCTCATCGTGGAGGTCGCGTCGCGCTACAAGCGCCCGATCCTTATTCCGGACGCGATTCCACTGCCCGGCCACCTCAGATACCAGCGGGCGATCCGGACGATTGAAAGAGTTGTCTCGTCCATGATCGCCGAGCGACGCGCGAGCGGCCTGGAACATCGAAATGATTTTCTGTCGCGTCTGATGGCGGCGCGGGACGACGCAGGAAAGCCTGTGTGCGACTCGTTGCTTCGAGACGAGGCGATCACGCTCCTTCTCGCAGGGCACGAGACCACGGCCCTGGCACTTTCCTGGACATGGTTCCTGCTCGGCCAGCATTCGGACACTGAGGCGCGCATGGCCGCGGAGATCGCCGAAGTGGTTGGCGATCGCCCGGTAACAGCCGAGGATGTTCAGCGCCTGAAATTCACGGAAAGCGTCGTGATGGAAGCGATGCGGCTTTACCCGCCCGCGTGGGCCATCGGCCGGGAATCCGTGCAACCGTTCGACCTTGGCGGCTACTCTTTCAGAGCGGGCACAACCATCTTCATCATCCCATGGGTCCTGCATCGCGACCAGCATCACTTCGAGGAGCCGGAGACTTTCCACCCCGAACGCTGGATGGGCGACCTCGAGCGCAAGCTACCCCGCTTCGCCTATATGCCGTTCGGCGGCGGACCGCGCGTCTGCATCGGCCAGCGTTTCGCCATGATGGAAGCCGTCCTGGTGCTGACGACGATGGCGCAACGCTTCTCGATGGAATGGCTGCCAGATCGCAAGGTGACGCCATTTCCGTCGATCACGCTGCGCCCTCATGGGGGCGTGTGGCTCAAGATCAGGGAGCGCCGGAAGATGAATGGTCGGAGCGGTGGGATTTGAACCCGCCAGCCCTGGTCGCCCAGGCGTCCCGCCAGGGTGCTTTCTTTGCCCATTGTGTGAACCATTTCACATTTGGCGTAGCATGGTACTGCTAAGATGCCGGTACTGGGATTTCAGGGCACCAGTTGAGACAAACGCCGCCGGGACGCTGTATTTCGAGCCCGGCGGCGCAATTTTGTGGACCAACGTTGAGGCCGAGCCTGAACCTGCGACAGCTTCATATCGATGGTTAGGCGGCGACGGCATTCCCACAGCTTCACAATTGACTTCTTCTGCACATTGGAGGCTCGATGACCGACGATAAAGTCACCCGTCTGCGGGCCCATAACAACAACATCAGCCGATATCGGCGGCTGCTTGGGACCAATCTCTCGGACCTTGAGCGCGGGTTTATCGAAAGGCGCTTGAACGAGGAAAGGTTGGCTGTGCAAAGCTTGACCAATTCTCCAGTTTCGACTTGTCGCTTGGACTGGAGCGGCCCGCCAGCGTGAACCGGCGGTTGTCGGGCGCCTCCGCACGTTGTTACACTCGTAACTCTCAGATCATGGCTCTGCCGCCCGGCGCAGGGTAAACCGTTGGCACATACCGAAGGGTGATCTGATGAAGAAAGACGACGTGACCTGCCCAAAATGTGGGGCAGGCTTCCGCAGGATCGAGCTGTCATCCGAGAAGGGCGAGCCAGGCGAATATCGCTGCCCCGCTTGCGGTACATCGCTGGAGACTTTCAACGGCGACAGCTCGGTCGCTTACCGTTTGACGATCCAGCCGTCCATCAGAGCCTTCAAGGATTAGAGCGTTTTCGAGCGAAGTGGATGCCGGTTCGCGTGAAGAAAACGCGTCAAAACTAAAATCTAGCGCCCCTCGGGGCAGGAACGAAAAACCCGGCAGGTGCGGCTGCCGGGTCATTCGCAAATATGATCAGGTAATACGATGCGGCAATTAAATGCCGAAGCGTGTAACAAGGGAATGAAATTCGAGTCAGTAGGAATGCGGAGACCCCGCTGGTGCACGCAGGCGTGCACCAGCGCGAACACCAGTGACCCGAGCGCCCTCTTGAAGGAAGCCCGCCATTTGCGACGGGCTCAAGGCTAGGGAGGCGCGTTTGAGGACGCCACTTCAGTCTACAGCGATTCGCGCTTGTATCGTGTGTTGCAGTTTACACACCCTGCGATGAGGCCAAGGCGCTACAGAGGCCGAACGACGTGCTGACGACGGTCATGCGCGGCGCCGATAAGGAAGACAAGATCGCTGCATGAAAACCTGCCACCGACGGCCCCGGGAAAGCCGCACCGCAAGCTCTTGAGATTGCCTACGCGATCGAGCCGTCAGACAGGCGCCTTACGCGAATTTAAGCCACAGAAGGCCGCGCCCGAGGCGCCAGCGTCCTATATCCATGATCAGAGGAACGCTCAGAGGCTGTCCCAGCCAGATGAGTGAAAGGAAAAGATCGTGTTGATTCTTGAAGGAGTCGCGTTCGCTGCTGGTGTGCTGATGGTTGCGGTGGCAGCGTACTTGACGGCCATCGAACACATCAGAAAAGCGAAGCGGCCACAGTAAGGTTCGTTGCAGGCGCCCTCGTAGAGACCTCGCCACAATGAACCGGTCGCTTTTTGTTTTTGCCAAGTGAAGAACGAGGCACCTGCGTGCAAGCTTCTCAAAATTCTGCAGTGGCTTGGCACAATTTGCACTCACATCCCGGCAGCGGTTGTGCTTCGTTTGACGTGCGATCTCTCGCTGATCATCTCAGCCCCCTAGCCCAATGGTCGGTTGAGAGGGAGCGACGCCCCGGCGCGATCCCCACGATCCGCCGGGGCACACACTTCCGCCGGCCACATCAAGGTGCAGGCTGAAAAGTCGCGGATGAGGCTGCGAAGTCGCTCTTCGCCCCCCTCCTCTCTTGGCTGCGTGTCGATCAAACCGGCAGCAATTCAAGTCTTGATAAACAGCGCACCTATTTTAGCCAGTGTCGCTTGCGAAGCCTGAACCAAGATGAAGTCGATGAAGACAAACCTTCATCGAGATTGCATCGAGGTTCGCTCCTCAAATGTCGCTCGATACATGCCTCTTGGACATTTTAAATCACGATGGAGGTAGCCCATGTCGATTGTGCAATTTACTCGTTTCAAAACCGACAAGGCCGACGAAATGGTCCAGATTGCCAAGCGGGCGAAGAAGATTTTTGAAAAACACGGTGCCGAATTTCTTCGGCTGTCCCGTTTCCACACTGGCGTGTGGGCAGGAGAATGGCTGGTTACGACGCGCTACTCCAGTTGGGAAGCTTACGGCAAAGTGCAGGAGGCCGTGGCAAAGGACCCGGAGTTCACGCAGTTGCAGGCCGAGGGAATGAAGATTGCCGAACTACAGGGCCGTAACATCGCTGTCGGCATCGATCTCTAGTCGAGATGCAGCGCAGCGAACGACGTTAAGCGCGGAGGCCGCCGGAGATATGCCGGCGGCCTCTTCAATTTCGATGGATTGCGCTCGTAGTTGCGTTACTCTGCGCCCGGCTCCTTCGCTGCCGCCTCTCCAGCGATCGGGCGTCCCACCCGTCGCCTTTAAGCCTCGCGTGGCTGGAACAATCATGAGCAGGTGCTCGTTATTTGCCGCTGTGGCAAGGAGGCCGAGGCATGAGGATAAAGACCGTAGCTTTCGGAACGGCGCTGGTGCTGTGTAACCTGGGGACGTTCGGTGTTGCAGCCTATGCGCAGGACGCCAGAGTCGTTCGTGAACCACGGGCAAGGGCGATCGTCAGGGTACCCATCGTCAGGGAAACTCCTTACTGGGATTATTATATTGTTCCACGATATCGTTATCGCCCTGAGGACGACCGGGTTGACCCATACGGCCCGCCCGTAGCGCCGGTGATACGCTATGGGAATCAGGAGGTATATATTCCGCGGTGGTACTGAATAGGCGCGTCACTTGAGCCGGCTTAGCAGTCGTTTCGTGTGAGTCCGGATCGCAAATCAGCCATCTCATATAGCGGCCGGATTTCGATCTCGCTCGGTCCCGGCATGGGGTTGGGGCAGCGCTTTACCCAGGCGACCGCCTCGTCCATGTCCTTGACTTCCCAGAGCCAGAAGCCGGCGACGAGCTCGCGGGTCTCGGCGAAAGGCCCGTCGATGACCGTACGGCCGGGGCCATCGAACGCAATACGCTTGCCCTGCGAGGAGGGCTTGAGGCCATCGGCGGCGAGCAAGATGCCGGCCTTACGCAGTTCATCATTGAATCTGCCCATCGCCTCGAGCATCTCAGTCGTCTCGGGCGTGGAGAAAAAGCCCTTCTCGCTGTCGTCGGTCGCCTTCACCAACACCATCACACGCATCGTCTGTCTCCTCATTTGAGCCGGCCTCATCGGCTTGGCATCGAAACGACGAACGGGGTTCTCGGAAATCGACGTCGTCCTGCAAATTTTACCGACAGCGCGAATGACCGCTTCCAGGTCAAATATCGCGATGGTGCGATGGTCCGGATCAAGGCTCTCGGAGACGATGGGCGGCGCACCTATTTGCACGCGGAATCAGCCAAAGGGCGCGACCACCGCGCCCTTTTTGATTTTCAATCTCCGGGTCGAGACTACGGGCAAGTGTCCCAGAACCCCTGTCTTTGCGTCCAGTCGGTGTAATACCAGCAAAGACCAGGCGCGGGCGGCGCGCCAGCCCACGCCGCGGCGCTGGCCGCTGCGATAAAGCCAAGCGCAGCACCTGCCGCGATTGCGCCGCCGGGACGCCAGGAATAGCGCGGCGGACGGACCCAAGGACGATGCACGCCAGGTGGACGGTGCGGCGGGCGATGCACGCCGGGTGGACGAGGCCGATGCACGGGACGATGAGCGCCAGGCGGGCGAGGACGATGTGCTCCCGGCGGACGATGAGCACCAGGCCGCGGTCCACGTCGGGCCTGCGCGCTAATATCGGTCGCAACTGCCGCATTTGCCGGAGTTGGCATCATCGCGAAATCCACCGGCCACACTAATGCTATCGCGGCCAAGAAGCCTGCTCCTATCGGTCGACGAACCATCTGTCCTCCCAGCGTTGGATTGTTGGGTCAAACCCAACTCCAATCGCCTTGATGACTTTTGGTTCCGCCTCTGGAACAGGAGCGAGTCTGCGGCGGGCTGAATTTGTGCACGCAACCGACATTCTGCGCGCGCGAGCGACGTCCGGAAATTCCCGTGGACACGCTACAACTGCGAGCAGGTCA
The DNA here is from genome assembly GCF_029990105.1 of Bradyrhizobium sp. Arg237L. Lineage (NCBI taxonomy): Bacteria > Pseudomonadati > Pseudomonadota > Alphaproteobacteria > Hyphomicrobiales > Nitrobacteraceae > Bradyrhizobium > Bradyrhizobium sp. Arg237L. Next base: position 50,548 of record NZ_JAQMIL010000045.1, read on the forward strand.
AACATCGTGGAAGGAAAACGTTGATAAAAGAGTCAATGATGAATGGAGCCGTCATCGTCCCCAGCAAATGGGTCGACGGCTACGCCTGAGGGAGCAGCTCTGGTCTTGCTGCAACCGATCGCCAACGTCGAGCAGAAGCATTTCGATCGCGGTGGCATAGAAATGGATATTGGACACCTACGCCGAATATCTCCGCACAGTTCGTAGCGCAAATTAGCGGGGCGTTCGGCCGCGCGTATTTTTCCGTGCTGGTGTCAATCCGCGGACCTAGTACGATTGTAGACAACGACCGTTGCTACGATACCGACAATGATGATGGTAGCAGCGATTGCCCACAGCCCTTCTGCGCTGATACTGACGCCCCACAAGTTCACGACAAGTCTGTCCGTCATGATAAACTATTTACACAGCATCTCCGGCACAGCCATTTTCAAACAAGTTGGCTTCGCTATGTTGGTAAGTGATTAGCGAGACGAAGTTATTCGCGATTGCTTTTGAAGCGTTACGAAACGTCTCCGTTCGCGTGAGCAAAAAACTCTCTCGACATCGCCGGCGCATTCGTTACGGACGGCGGTGATACCGGGCCGGACCTCTCCAGCAGTGGAAGGCGGAACGGGTGTTTCTCGACCTTCTAGACAAGGCGACGGCGCAAAATATCCGCGTCAATGCGGCTCTGACGGCCAACAGTTACGCCCCGAAGGTGCTCGTTCGGGACGCGATGAAACAGGCATGAAAAAGCGCGACCTGGTCGACGCTATGCAGCGGCTACTTGACGGCGGCAAAATCGAAAATGCACCACGCCTGTCGATCGGCATGTCGTATCCCAACCAGATCCAGCACGTCGCTAACTTGTTTGGTCGTGAACCGTTGATCGGCGCAACCTTCGCGCTCGACTACACGGGTTGCGGTCGACCGGTGGCGGATCAATTCGAGCGCGCCGGCCTACGCCCGCAGAAAATCCTCATCACCGCGGGCAACGAAGTGACGCAGCACGACGGTGACACATGGCACGTACCCAAGGGCTTTCTGGTCTCGGAGCGCGAGTCGCGCATGCATTCGGGCGAACTGAAAATTGCGCCGAGCTAACCGAGACGCCAGCGCTAAAGGAAGAGCTGCGCGATTTTGCCCCTAAGGTCTCCGAGAGCGGACGCGTTACCTGCAACGCGCGCGCCGGCGCTCACGACGACCTGATCCTGTCGATTTGCATCGCGTTGTTCGTGGCGACGAACCGGAATTGGACGTCGATCACGGAGCTGCTGATTTTAAAGACCAAACTTCGAACGAACATAGTCAACCAGCAGTGTAACGAAACCCATGCGTTTCACCCACTGCCACACAAGTGGCCCGACCGAGCGCGCGACCTCAAACCAGTACATCTTGCGCGCCTGCCGCTCCCCGAAGCGCGCGACATTTTCTTGGAACATCTCTTCAAGATCGCCGAGCAGGGCTTGCGCCGAGTTCTTGGGGGCGATGAACGCGAGCAGGAAAGCTGCCGATGTCGGCGGAGACGAGCGTTTGCGCGGAGGTCGCGCAGTTAGCTCTGAGGCTTTTTCCAAGTGTTCTTGTGCCGCTTTTATAGTTGCCATGAGCCTTGTGTACTCGTCCCGAGCTGATTCTATCTCCTTTTGAAGAAAGAGATTACCAAGGGCCACCTTTGTCACTTTTTCTTCGTATGATCGAGCGAAGATCGCTCGGTATCCTTCAGCAGTGACCTGCTTGTCGTCGTCCCCGTTCTTGTCCGTCACGCCATGGCTCCTGCCAGTTTGGTCCCCGCGCGCAACCGGTCGAGCGCGGAGAGTGATGCATTCAGGGCCATTTGCCCCTTACCGGTTATTTCGAAGAACATCTTCGCGCGGCCGCCGCGTTCTGCGGTTGCCTGACCTTGCTTGCTGTTGACGAATCCCTTCTTTTCGAGGGTCTCCAGAGTTGCGTAGATCGTCGCCATCGGAACTGCTTTGTTTAGACGCCTTTCCAGTTCCTCGTAGATGGAGACGCCATACGCGTCGGGCTGCTTACGCAATATTGCGAGCATTACGACTTGCTCCGTCTGCTTGAGGGTGGTGTTCATGATTCGCCTTCTTCGCCATGTGTGCTGATTTGTTTTTGACCGGCCTCCACCGGTATCTTCCAATATATAGAAGAAATTGGAACCGTCAATCTTCTAAAACCTGGAAAATATATACGCGCGGCTCGCTCGCCGAACAGCGTTACCCTATCCGTTACCCTGACTGATTTCCGGAGGCCCTAAAATCCGGCTAAGTATTGGTCGGAGCGAAAGGATTTGAACCTTCGACCCCTAGTCTCCCAGACTAGTGCGCTAACCGGGCTGCGCCACGCTCCGATGCCGTTCCATTAGCTGCGATCAGAGCTTCGCGCAAGGCGCGATCGGATGGTGCTCGCCAAGCCCGGTCCCTCGCGCGGTTCTCGCAGCAATGGCACGGCCAAAACGCGCTCGGTTCGGGCCGGTCGGCCCAGATTGAGGCAAATCAAGCCAAAGTTCCCGCCGGCGCCATAGCCTGCGCATGCCTTTCCACCAACCCGCCTGCGCCAGAAAATCAGAGGCAAACTAACGTGCAGACCTTCTATTTCGACCGGAAGGACGGTGTTCCGATCCGCGACCGGATCGGGAAGCAGTTTTCATCGGACGCCGAAGCTATCGAATACAGCAAGACGCTCGCCGCGCATTTCCGAAAAGAGGCTCCCGCTGAACCGGACCTTGCGATCGTGGTCGTCAGCGAGTCCGGTTGCGAGATTCATCGCGAGCCGGTCCATCCGGCGGCCACCTCCTAGACGGTCCGGTCGCGCGATTTACCGGCCTTCGCCGTCCTTCATTGCCGAATCCAGCATCTCCCGGCAACCGATCAGGTCCTGGAGCGCGCGCTGCAGGCGTTCGCGGTCGGCGGCGGGGATGCCGCGGGCGGGTGCGGCTGCCGCCGTGGGCTGGGCGGCCGGGGGTTGCCGCCCCTTGAACGGGGCGAGGATGCCGTCCTCGTCGGGGTCGACGAAGCGGTAGTCGATCTCGATGGCGTTGCCGTCATCAAATTCCTCGTCCTCGGCATCGTTATCGTGGCCGGCGGTCTCCTCCTCCTCGTCGGATTCCCGCAGGCTCTGCCCGATCGCCTCCTCGACGGCGCCAAAGGAGATCGCCGCGCTCTGGTCGGAGATCGCCTGGACCGACTTGATGCCGTGCTCCTTCAGGATCCGCTGCACGCCGCGGATCGTATAGCCCTCGCCATACAGCAGGCGGCGGATGCCCTTGAGCAGGTCGACGTCGTCAGGGCGATAGTAGCGGCGGCCGCCGCTACGCTTCATCGGCTTGATCTGCGCGAACCGCGTCTCCCAGAAACGCAACACGTGCTGGGGGATGTCGAGCTCGTCGGCTACCTCGCTGATGGTACGGAATGCATCGGGCGCCTTTTCCAAATGCCCGCTCCTTCTCCTGGAGTACGATCCGCACAAACGCGCTCGCGACAAACGCTAGGCGTCCGCGCCGAGATCACGCTCAAACAACGATAGCGCGGGATGACGATTCGAAGAAACGCCATCACGCCCAAGAAGGAATTATCCGCTCTTGTCTTCGCCGTTGGTCGAACCGTGGTGGCCGTTGATCCGCTGCTTCAGGATCGCCGACGGCTTGAATACCATCACCCGCCGCGGCGAGATCGGCACTTCGGTGCCGGTCTTCGGGTTGCGTCCGATGCGCTGGCCTTTCTTGCGCACCATGAAGGAGCCGAAGGACGACAGCTTCACCGTTTCGCCCTTTTCCAGGCAATCGGTGATTTCCTTCAAGACGAGTTCGACAAACGCCGAGGATTCCGTGCGCGACAATCCCACCTTCTGGTAGACCGCCTCGCACAAATCGACTCGTGTGACTGTTTTACCGGTTCCGGTCATCGCCTGCCCCGCACTCTCGGCGAACAAAATTTGTCCCCTGAAATTAGAGGGTTAGCAGGCAATGGTCAACAGTGGCGATAATGCAGCAGCCTGCCAAAAATCGTCAGGGATGTGTCTTTTCTGATTGCACGCTTCACCAGCGGACGAGCGCCGAGCCCCAGGTGAAGCCGCCGCCCATCGCTTCGAACAGCACGAGGTCGCCCTTCTTCACGCGTCCATCCTTCACCGCAACGGACAGCGCCAGGGGAATCGATGCCGCCGAAGTGTTGCCGTGGCGATCGACCGTCAGCACCACCTTCTGCGGTGCAATATGAAGCTTGTGCGCCGAGGCATCGATGATCCGCTTGTTGGCCTGATGCGGGATGAACCAGTCGATGTCCTCGGCGCTGGTGCCGGTGGCGTTGAAGGCGTCGACGATCACGTCGGTGATCATGCCGACCGCGTGCTTGAACACCTCGCGGCCCTCCATCCTGAGATGGCCGACCGTCTGCGTCGATCCCGGGCCGCCGTCGACGAACAGCTTCGACTTGTGGCGGCCGTCAGAGCGCAGATGCGTGGTCAGCACGCCGCGGTCGGACGATTTACCCGGCTGTTCCTGCGCTTCCAGCACCACCGCGCCGGCGCCGTCGCCGAACAGCACGCAGGTGCCGCGGTCGTTCCAGTCGAGGATGCGCGAGAAGGTCTCGGCGCCGATCACCAGCGCCCGCTTGTAGGCGCCGGTACGCAGGAAATTGTCGGCGGTCGCCAGCGCGAAGACGAAGCCGGAGCACACCGCCTGCAGGTCGAAAGCCGCGCCATGGGTGATGCCGAGCCCGTTCTGCACCGCGACCGCGGTTGCGGGAAACGTATTGTCCGGCGTCGAGGTCGCGAGCACGATCAGGTCGATATCCTGCGCATCCAGGCCGGCGTTCGCCAGCGCCGCGCGCGCGGCATTGATGCCGAGATGGGAGGTGAACTCCCCCTCGGCGGCGATGTGCCGCTCCCTGATGCCGGTGCGCTGCACGATCCATTCGTCTGACGTATCGACGCGGGTCGCCAGCTCGGCATTGGTCACGACCCGCTCCGGCAAATAAGAGCCGCAGCCGAGCACGACCGATCGTATCGCAGTCACGAGACAGCCTCCTGCGCGGTCTGCGCTGAGGCCAGCGCGCTGCCGTCGCGGTTGAGCATCTGATTGATCTTGGTGAGGAGATCGTAGTGGGCCATCTCATAGCCAACATCGACGGCATAGGCAAAGCCTTCGGCGCTCGTCCCGCCGTGACTTTTTACGACCAAACCCTTCAGACCCAGGAGCACCCCGCCGTTGGACTTGTTGGGGTCCATCTTGTCGCGCAGCGCCCGGAAGGCGCCGCGGGCTAGAAGATAGCCGATCCGCCTGGGCCAGGTCTGGGACAGGGCGTTGCGCAGGAAACCCTCCATCTGCCGCGCGGTGCCCTCGGCCGCCTTCAGCGCGATGTTGCCGGCATATCCCTCCGTGACGACCACATCGGCGACGCCTTTGCCGATGCCGTCGCTCTCGACGAAGCCGATATAATTCAGTTGCGGCAGGTTCATCGCCCGCAACAGCTCCGCGGCCTCGCGGATCTCCTCATGTCCCTTCATCTCTTCGCGGCCGATATTGAGCAGCCCCACGGTCGGCCGCTTCACATTGAACCGCACGCTTGCCATCGCGCTGCCCATCAAGGCCAGCGCCACCAGGTGGTGCGCGTCGCCGCCGATGGTTGCCCCGAGGTCGAGCACGATGGCGTCGCCGCGCACGGTCGGCCAAAGCCCCGTGATCGCCGGGCGGTCGATTCCCGGCAGCATGCGCAGATTGAACCGCGCCATCGCCATCAGCGCACCGGTGTTGCCGGCGGAGATCGCGACATCGGCCTCGCCCTGTTTCACCGCGTCGATCGCAAGCCACATCGAGGACGTCTTGCGGCCGCGCCTGAGCGCCTGACTCGGCTTCTCATCGTTGCTGATCGCGACGTCGGTGTGGATCACGCGCGAGGCCGCCTTCAGGGCCGGATGCGCCGCCAACTCCGGCTCGATCAGCTTGCTGTCGCCAAACAGCAGGAATTCGGTGTCAGGATGCCGGCTCAACGAGATGGCGGCGCCGGGGACGACGACCGATGCGCCGTCATCGCCACCCATGGCGTCAAGCGCGATTCGAACCTTTTTAGGCATGAACGTCCCGGAAACCTGCTCTCGGCGGCCTTGAAGCGGACCAGCCACCCGTTTGAAAGCCACCGCCATCAGCGATGTCTATCGCGGTCAGCGATGTCTGTCGCGGTCAGCGATGTCTGTCGCGGTTAGCGATGTCCATCGCGACAAGCGATGTACGGCCGGAGGCAACGGCGCGCCCGGCTGGGCCGCGACAATAACCTGTCCCCATTCTGACACAACCTCTTCACCATGCTTTGCCGGCCGGCTCAGGGTTGCGGGAACGCGGAGGCGTCGACGGAGGATATTTCAAATTATTCAATATCTTATCTCAGATTTATGAGAACGCAACGGATCGACTTCGCGCGATGGTTCGCTCTCATAATCCACTTTAACCGGAGCCTATTTCCCGTTGGATTTCCCTTTCGGCTTGTTCCCACCGGGGGTTTTCGGCGCGGCCTGCAGCGCTTTCAGCGCGGCAAACGGGTGGTCCTTGGGATCGGCGGCCTCGACCACCGGCTCGAACACGGCATCCGCCTTGCGCGGATAGGGATCAATCGCGAGGAACAGCGCGTCGGTGGCGAGCCGGCCGAGATCGATCATGCCGTTCTCGATCGGCTCCGGCGGGTCGGGTATCTCAGCTTCGCTGCGTTCGGCCTCCTCGGCCAGCGCGGCCATCTGCGGGATCTGCTCCGGCGGGGCGAAGATCAGGTCGATCTCCTCGTCGATCTCGTTCTCGATCTCCTCGAGCGTCACCACGCAGGTCTGGCCAACCCGGGCGCGCACGGAGCCCGCGACATGGAAGCGGCCGCCACTCTTCGGCGTGACGTCGAACGACGCCTCCGCCGAAAGCACCTCGCGCAGGCTCGCGATATCGGCCAATGCCTGGCGCTGGCGCGGATCGGCCTCGATGTCGCGGTGCAGGCCGGTTTCCGGCACCTGCGCCACGGCGACCAGCGCGCGCCAAGGATCACGCGAAGGATCGCGCGGAGGAAGCGGCCTCTCTGTCTCGGTATCTTTCATTGAGCCGCGCCCACCTGCTCCGGCACTGGAAACTTCCACGATCCGCCCGACAGCGTCGCCGCGTCGAGCTGGTCCAGCACGGCCGCCACCCGCTCGGCATAGGTCGCAAGGCCCCGCGCCTTCTCGATGTCCTTGCCATCAAAGATATTCTTGCAGAATGCGTTTGCCAGCGCCTCATGGCCATCGGTGAGCGCAAGGTCGTAGGCCACGGAGCGACCGTAGAAGGCCTCGCCGAACGCCCTCATCCGTTTCGGCACCGTGAGGTCGCCGACCCCCATTTCGCGCAGATTGTCGTCCATGTCCTCGCAGAAGCGGTCGAACAGCGCCTGCGACAGGCCTGATTCGCCCTCCACTGCCCTCAGGCGCCGCAGCACCAGCCACAAATGCATCAAGAGCAGGTCGAATCGGCCGTTAACCGTGTCTGCGACGGCCAACTGTCGGTAAAACACCGGTTCTCGCGCCTGCGTCACGATCATGCCATAGATGGTCTCAATGGTGCCGCTCGGGAGTAGCCGGGGTTTCTTGAATTGATTGAACGGCCAAAGCATTGTGGGTTCCGCCCGCGGGCCCAAAGCGCCCGCTTCTGTTGCAATCCTCAGCCGTGCCCGGTACGTCAACGCCTCGCGCGACGCAAGGGGACGGATCAGTTCCGCCGATGACCGAAGCCAACAAGACCAGCCCACGCGTGTCCTTCTCACGCGGTGTGCTAGCACGCTGCCGCGCCGCGGCGGCCATCGGCCTCGTCTGCGCGCTGCTTGCCGCCTGCACCGGCGAGCAATTCCAGAAGGGCTACATCCTGCCGCAGGGCGCGCTGGAGCAGATCCCGATCGGCGCGAGCCAGGACCAGGTGCTGATCGTGATGGGCACGCCGTCGACGGTGGCGACGCTGGACGGCGAGGTGTTCTATTACATCTCCCAGCGCACCGAGCGCCCAGTCGCCTTCATGAACCAGCGGGTGGTCGACCAGCGCGTGATCGCTGTTTATTTCGACAAGAACCGCACCGTCCGCCGCATCGCCAATTACGGCCTGCAGGACGGCAAGATCTTCGACTTCGTCAGCCGCACCACGCCGACCTCGGGCCAGGAGCTCAGCTACCTGACGCCGCTGTTCAAGCTCTTGAGCTTCAACTAACCATCGGCCCGCTGCGCCAAGTCGCCGCTTAACTCCTCGCTTGCCGGACCGCCCCGCGGTCCCCTACGCTCCCTGAAAACAAGATCAAATCAGGGAGTGAACACGTGAGCCGAACCTTGCTTTCCCGCCGCCGCCTGCTGACGGGCACCGCCGCCGTCTCGGCCGCCGCCATCCTGCCGCGCGCGAGCTTAGGCGCCGGCGACTGGCGGCCGACCGAGACCGTCCGCCTGATCGTACCGGCCGCCGCCGGCGGCTCGACCGACGTGATGGGCCGCCTGCTCGCGGCGCATCTGCAGACCGCCTGGGGACAATCGGCAATCGTGGAGAACCGCTCGGGCGCCGGCGGCACCATCGGCACCGCCGAAGTCCTCCGCAACAAGGGCGACGGCCAAACCATCCTGATCGGCAATCCCGGGCCGAATGCGATCGCCTATTCGATCTTCAAGAACCTCACCTACCAGAAGGATCAGTTGCAGCCGGTCTCCAACATGATCCGGATCCCGAACATCGTCTCGGCCCATCCCTCGACCGGCATCAAGTCGATCCCCGAGCTGATCGCGTACCTCAAGGCCAATCCGGACAAGCTCACCTATGGCTCGTCCGGGACTGGCCAGAGCCCGCATCTGACCGGCGCCTGGTTCCTGCAGCTCACAGGGCTCAAGATGACCCATGTGCCGTTCCGCGGCGCCGGGCCTGCGCTGCAGGCGGGGCTCGCGGGCGACATCCAGATCCTGTTCGACAACCTTTATCCGTCGCTGCCGCAGGTGCTGGACGGCAAGCTCAACGGGCTCTGCGTCACCACCGCCGAGCGCAGCGACGCCGCGCCAAAACTGCCGACCATGCGCGAGAGCGCGCCGGAGCTTGCGAAGTTCGAAGTCTCCTCCTGGTTCGGCGTATTCCTGCCCAAGACCACGCCCGCGCCGATCGTGGACGAGCTCAACCGGCAGGTGAAGGCGATGCTGGAGCGCGACGACGTCAAGAAGAACATCGCCGGCATGGGCGCCCGCCCCGACCACGGCACGCCGCAGCAGTTCACCGATTTCGTCGACGCCGAGACGAAGAAGTTCGCCGTCATCATCGAGAAGGAAGGCCTGCAGATGGAGGTGAAGTGACGCGCTCTTCACTTCTCCCCGCGCACGGGGAGAAATCGGATCGCATCGAAGATGCGATCCGGATGAGGGGGAGCCTCCGCGGACTCACCTGATTGTCGCAAATTGGGGAGAGAGCCCCTCACCCCACCCTCTCCCCGTGAAGAACGGGGAGAGGGTGAGCAGTGGCCGCGCCGCGTAGCAACAAAACAAAAACCCCGCGGGCTCGCTGCCCGCGGGGTTTTGCATTCAGCTTTCGCGCCGATCAGTGCGCCAGGATCGCCAGCAGCAGCAGCGCCACGATGTTGGTGATCTTGATCATCGGGTTGACCGCCGGGCCCGCCGTATCCTTGTAGGGATCGCCGACGGTGTCGCCTGTTACCGCGGACTTGTGGGCGTCGGAGCCCTTGCCGCCGTAGTGGCCGTCCTCGATGTACTTCTTGGCGTTGTCCCAGGCGCCGCCGCCCGAGGTCATGGAGATCGCAACGAACAGTCCGGTGACGATGACCCCTAACAGCATCGCGCCGACGGCGGAGAACGCCGCCGACTTGCCGGCCGCACCGCCGCCCGCAATCGCGTAGATCAGGAAGTAGACCACGATCGGCGACAGCACCGGCAGCAGCGACGGGATGATCATCTCCTTGATCGCCGCCTTGGTCAGGAGGTCAACCGCCTTGCCGTAATCCGGCTTGTCGGTGCCCTGCATGATGCCGGGCTTCTCGCGGAACTGGCGCCGCACCTCTTCGACGATCGCGCCGGCTGCACGGCCGACCGCGGTCATGCCCATCGCACCGAACAGATACGGCAGCAGGCCGCCGAACAACAGGCCCACCACCACATAGGGGTTGTTGAGCGAGAAGTCCGGATTGACGCCCGCGAAATAGGTGTGGTTGGCGGAGTCGCTGATGAAGAATTTGAGGTCCTGGTTATAGGCCGCAAACAGCACCAGCGCGCCGAGACCGGCGGAGCCGATCGCATAACCCTTCGTCACCGCCTTGGTGGTGTTGCCGACCGCGTCCAGCGCGTCGGTCGACTTGCGCACCTCCTTCGGCAGACCGGCCATCTCGGCGATGCCGCCGGCGTTGTCGGTGACCGGGCCGAAGGCGTCGAGCGCCACGATCATGCCAGCCAGCGCCAACATGGTCGCAGTCGCGATCGCAATCCCGAACAGGCCAGCCAGGCTGTAGGTGATGAGAATGCCGGCGATGATGACCATGGCCGGCAGCGCGGTCGCCTCCATCGAGATCGCAAGCCCCTGGATCACGTTGGTGCCGTGGCCGGTCACCGAGGCGGCGGCGATCGACTTCACCGGGCGATAGTCGGTGCCGGTATAGTATTCGGTGATCCAGATGATCAGTGCAGTGACGATGAGGCCGACGACGCCGCATTGGAACAGCGCCATGCCGGAATAGTCCACGCCCGGCAGCTTGTCGAAGCCGATCAGGGTGTAGATCACGCCGGCGATACCGATCAGCGACAGGATGCCGGTCGCGATCAGGCCCTTGTAGAGCGCGCCCATGATGGACTGGCTGGCGCCGAGCTTGACGAAGAAGGTGCCTATGATCGAGGTGATGATGCAGACGCCGCCGATCGCGAGCGGCAGCGTCATCATGTCCACCAGGATCGGCGATTTCGCAAAGAAGATCGCCGCCAGCACCATGGTGGCGACCGCGGTCACCGCGTAGGTCTCGAACAGGTCGGCCGCCATGCCGGCGCAGTCGCCGACATTGTCGCCGACGTTATCGGCGATGGTCGCCGGGTTGCGCGGATCGTCCTCGGGAATGCCGGCCTCGACCTTGCCGACCAGGTCGCCGCCCACGTCGGCGCCCTTGGTGAAGATGCCGCCGCCGAGACGGGCGAAGATCGAGATCAGCGAGGCGCCGAAGCCGAGCGCCACCATGGCGTCGATCACGGTGCGGCTATCCGCCGCCAACCCGACGACCTTGGTCAGGTAGGCGAAATAGATGGTGACGCCGAGCAGCGCGAGACCGGCGACCAGGAGGCCGGTGATCGCGCCCGCCTTGAAGGCCAGCTCCAAGCCGCCGGCGAGCGACTTCGTCGCCGCCTGCGCGGTGCGGACGTTCGCGCGGACCGAGACGTTCATGCCGATGAAGCCCGCGGCGCCCGACAGGATCGCACCAATCGCAAAGCCGATCGCGACCAGGGTGCCGAGGAAGTAGGCCAGCAGGATGAAGATCACGACGCCGACGATGCCGATCGTGGTGTACTGGCGCCGCAGATACGCCTGTGCGCCTTCGCGCACCGCCGCGGCGATCTCCTGCATGCGCGGGCTGCCCGCATCAGCGTTCAGAACGGAAGAGGTAGCCCAGATCGCGTAGACAATGGAAAGTACCCCGCAGAGCACGATCAACCATAATGCTGTCATTTGAATTCTGCCTCAGATCCTTGATGTATCCCCACGCCCTTGTTTTTTCCGCGGGATGCGGCAGGCGCTTATTGAGCGGTCCACCCTGCCCAAGAGGGTGGCCACAATCGGTTCCGAAGCTTGCCAAAATCGCTTTCGCAGCGCAACGCCGCCGGCAATCAAAACGGGACGATTTGGGCAGCTAATTAGTCTGAGGAGCGGCTTTCTCGGCCAATTCTAGAAATGGCTGTAGGACAGCCGCTTGAGGGCCAGCTCCCGGCCCTGTGGGTCGAGGAAGCTGGGGGGTGCGGAGCCTGCGATGATGCCGCCGATCGCAGTCACGGCAACGCCTGTGCGCTTGGCCTCTTGCACGAAGGCCGCCATGCGATCGCCGGGGATCGCGCAGAGGATCTCGTAGTCATCGCCGCCCGAGATCAGGGCCTCGATACCGACGACGTTGCGTGCAACCAGCGCGGCGGCCGGCGACGAGAGTGGAATGCTCTGGACGTCGATCACGGCCGAGACGGCGGAAGCCGCACAGAGCTTTGCGAGATCGCCGGCGAGCCCGTCGGACACATCCATCGCAGCACTGGCGTAGTCGCGCACCGCCTTGGCGAGCGCATTGCGCGGCTGCGGCACGCGGTAGCGGCCGGTCAGCATCTCGCGGGCGGCATCGTCGTTCGCAAGCACTGAGGCAACAGGCCCGGCCTTCAGCAGGTTGAGGCCAAGCGCGGCATCGCCGATCGTGCCGGTGACCACGACGCGGTCCCCTGCCCGCGCGCCTCTACGGTGGATCATCTTGCCCTGCGGCACGCGCCCGAACGCCGTGACCGAGATCATCACCGGCCCCGGCGTTGAGACCGTGTCGCCGCCGAGCAGCGGACAGCCAAATTGCGCGGCATCCTCGCCAAGCGCCTGCGCGAACGGTTTCAGCCAGGCATCGTCAGCGCCACGCAGCGCCAGCGTCAGCACGAAGCCGGCAGGGACGGCCCCCTTGGCCGCAAGATCGGAGAGATTGACCCGCAGCGCCTTGCGCGCCAGCGTCGCAGGCGGATCGCCGGGCAGGTAATGCACGCCCTCGACGATCGCATCGGTGGTGACGACGATATCATCGCCGCCTGCCCGCAACGCCGCCGCATCGTCATCGAGATTGAAAGCGCCCGGGTCCTTCGCGAGCGGCTTGAAGTATCGCGCGATCAGCGAGTCCTCGCCGGATGGATTGCTCGGTCCGCTTGCCATGCCGCCCGAAGTCTCCTCAGCCGTCCTCGCCCGGCTTGACCGGGCGATCCACTATTCCGCAGCGCCCGTCGTCAACCACAACCGCCGCCGTTTACTGGATCACCCGCCCTCGCGGATGATGACGGCGGAATGTGTGGGCTAGCTGCGCACGAACTCATCGGCCCGGAACTGCCGGGCGATCTGGTCGAGCACCGCATTCACCATGCCGGTCTCGTCCTTCTCCACAAACGCGTGCGCGACATCGACATATTCGGAGACGACCACGCGGCCCGGCACGTCCTTGCGATGCTCCAGTTCATAGGAGCCTGCCCGCAGCACCGCGCGCAGGATCGCATCGATCCGCTTCAGCGGCCACCCCTTGGACAGCGCCTCGTCGATCAGCGGATCGAGCCTGGCCTGGTCGCGCACCACACCCGATACCACGTCACGGAAAAACGCCGCTTCCGCCGGCAGATACGTCTCGCCTTCGACCTCGTTGCCGAGCCAGTGGCTCTCGAACTCCGCCAACACGTCGTTCAGTCCGGCGCCGGCGATATCCATCTGGTAGAGCGCCTGCACGGCGGCAAGCCGTGCGGCGCCGCGCCGATTGGCCTTCCTGTCCGCTGGTCTTACCGGCTTCCTGTCGTCCGCCATGGTCAACCCTTCGCCAGCCGACGTTTGATGCGCAACATCGCAAGCGCCGCACGCGCAGCGTCGCCGCCCTTGTTCAGGTCGTTGGCGCGCGCCCGTGCCCAGGCCTGTTCCTCGGTGTTGACGGTGATGATGCCGTTGCCGAGCGGAAACTTCCTGTTCACGGCGAGGTCCATCAGGCCGCGCGACGACTCCATCGACACGATCTCGAAATGGATGGTCTCGCCACGCACCACGCAGCCGAGCGCAACCGCCGCGTCATAGGGCTTGCCGTTCTTCTCCGCAGCATCGATCGCGATCGCGATCGCCGCCGGAATTTCCAGCGCGCCGGGAACCGTGATGACGTCGTAGCCGACGCCGGCGGCCTTCAATTCCGCGACCGCGCCTTCCAGAAGCGCATCCTGAATATCGTCATAGAACCGCGCCTCGACGATCAGCGCACGCGCGCCGGAAATGTCGGTCTGGTCCTTCAGCGGTGCACGCCGTGCGTCTGCCATTCTTCAATCCGTTTCGTCATGCCGATAGTCAATGTCTTGCAATGTTGACTGTCAACGTTGGCGCGCTTGTAGTCGCCATAGAGGTTCTAGCCAAGCCAAAGCTGGCGGTTTCTTGCTCCGTCATGGCCGGGCTCGTCCCGGCCATCCACGATCTTTCTCACCGCAAGCGGACAAGACGTGGATGCCCGGGTCAAGCCCGGGCATGACGGTGATCTGCTACTTCATCTCTGTCAGCCGCGCCGCGTAGCGGGCCATCAGATCCACTTCGATATTGACCTCGCTGCCTGCGCGCCAGCCGCCGATCGTCGTGACCGTGAGAGTATGCGGGATGATCAGCACCGAAAATGTGACGTGATCGACCGTATTCACCGTCAACGACACACCATCCAGCGTGATCGAGCCTTTGACCGCGATGAAACGCGCCAAATCGCGCGTGGTTCGGAGCACGAACCGCGCCATATCAGGCAGATCTTCGCGCGAGACGATGGTAGCGATGCCATCGGCATGGCCTGCCACGATATGGCCGCCGAGTTCGTCGCCGATCTTCAGCGCGCGCTCGAGATTGAGCCGGGTTCCGACGCCCCAGTGCTTGGCGGTGGTTAGCGCAAGCGTTTCCGCGGCGGCGTCGACGTCGAACCACGTCCTGCCGCCCTCAACGCCGGAGGCGACCACGGTCAGGCACACGCCATTGCAGGCGATCGAGGCGCCATCGGCGATGGTCGCGCGATCGTAACGGCAGGCGATCCGCAGCCGGTGCAACTGCCCCTGCGCCGTGGGTGTCAGGCTGGCGATTTCGCCGACATCCGTGACTATGCCCGTGAACACATCAAACCCTTTCAGTCGTCGTCATGGCCGGGCTTGACCCGGCCATCCACGTCTTGCTTCGTCGCCAGTGGCCAAGGCGTGGATGCCCGGGTCAAGCCCGGGCATGACGCGCGGACACAGCGCTAGGCGCGATCGTAGATTGTCAAAGTATCTTTTCCGAGGGTTTCGCTAGCACGAACCTTGAAGGCCGGCGACTGCGTGAGGGCGGCGAGCGGCAATGCGTCCAGCGCGGGCACGCCGTCGGCGCCGACCGCCTCCGGCGCGCGCAACAGCCAGGCTTCGTCGACCAGGTCAGCCGCAACGAAGGATGACGCCACCCGCGCCCCGCCCTCGACCATCACTTTCGTGATGCCCTTCTCGGCGAGCGCATGCAGCACCGCGAGCAGATCGAGTCCCGGCGGCGAGACCGTGTCCGCCACGCGGATCACCTGGGCACCGGCGGCACCCAGCTTCATCGCAGCCGGCGCTTCGGCAAGCTCCGAGGTCATCACCCATAACGGCGTTTCGCGCGCCGAATGCACCAGGCGGCTGTCGCCCGGCAGGCGCAGCGCGCGGTCCAGCACCACCCGCACCGGCGAACGCGCCTCCATGCCCGGCAGGCGGCAGGTCAACACCGGATCGTCGGCCAGCGCCGTGCCGATCCCGATCAGGATCGCATCGCTCTGCGCGCGGAGCAGATGCACCCGCGCCCGGACCACGTCTCCCGTGATCGCCACCGGGCGGTGGCCAGCAGCGCCGATCTTGTCGTCGGCGGAGACCGCGAGCTTGAGCAGCACATGTGGACGCTTGTCGCGAATACGGCGGAAATGACCGGCATGGTCGCGCGCCGCCTCCTCCACGCACAGCCCGACATCGACAGCGATGCCCGCCGCGCGCAACCGTGCATGGCCTTGGCCGCCGACATCAGGATTGGGATCCTCGACCGCCGACACCACGCGCGCGATGCCTGCGGCGATCACCGCGTCGGCGCAGGGTGGCGAGCGGCCGAAATGCGAGCATGGCTCGAGCGTCACATACAGCGTGGCGCCACGCGCCGCTTCGCCTGCGCGCCGCAACGCCTCCGGCTCGGCATGCGGCCGGCCGCCTGCTTGCGTCCAGCCACGACCGACAATGACGCCATCCTTGACCACGACCGCGCCGACCGCCGGATTCGGCCAGGTGCGGCCCTGCCCGCGCCGGCCGAGCGTCAGCGCGAGCTGCATGAACCGCAGATCGGCGGCTTTCGACTGTTTGGCTTCTGCGGCGAGCTTGTCTTCCAGGATGCGGAAGATCATTTGCGGAACTGTGCGATGCGCGGGTCATCTTCGCTGGTGAGCTCGCCGAGCACCGCCTCGAAATCCTTTGCTTCGCGGAAGTTGCGGTAGACGGAAGCGAAGCGGACATAGGCGACGTCGTCGAGCTGGCGCAGATGCTCCATCACGATCTCGCCGATGGCCTCGGAGGAAACCTCGGCCTCGCCGCTGCTTTCGAGCTCCCGCACGATGGTGGACACCATCTTCTCCAAACGTTCGGTTTCCACCGGCCGCTTGCGCAACGAGATCTGCAGCGAGCGCACCAGCTTGTCGCGATCGAACGGAACGCGGCGGCCATTGCGCTTGATCACCGTCAGCTCGCGGAGCTGCACCCGCTCAAATGTCGTGAAGCGAAAATTGCAGGTGATGCAGACGCGCCGCCGCCGGATCACAGCCGAATCCTCGGTCGGACGCGAGTCCTTGACCTGCGTATCCAGACTGTTGCAACTCGGGCAGCGCATCGAACGAGCCTTTACTGATAGATCGGGAAGCGGTCGGTCAGCGCCTTCACGCGTTCCTTGATCGCGGCTTCCACCAGCGGCGCCTTGCCCTCCGGCGACTGCTGCAGCGCGGTCAGGACTTCCGCGATCATGCCGCCGACTTCCTTGAACTCGGCGATGCCGAAGCCGCGCGTGGTCGTCGCGGGCGTGCCGAGCCGCAAACCGGAGGTGACGAACGGCGTCTCGGGATCGAAGGGAATGCCGTTCTTGTTGCAGGTGATGGCGGCGCGCACCAACGCCTTCTCCGACACATTGCCCTTCAGCCCCTTCGGCCGGAGGTCGACCAGCATCAGATGGTTGTCGGTGCCGCCGGAGACGATGTCGAGCCCATGGCCGTGCAGCGTTTCCGCGAGCGCCTTGGCATTCTCGACCACGTTCTTGGCGTAGACCTTGAAGTCCGGCCGCAACGCCTCGCCGAACGCGACCGCCTTCGCCGCGATCACATGCATCAAGGGGCCGCCCTGCAGGCCCGGGAAGATCGCCGAGTTGAGCTTCTTGGTCAGCGTCTCGTCATTCCACAGCATCAGGCCGCCGCGCGGGCCGCGCAGCGACTTGTGCGTCGTGGTGGTGGTGACATGCGCGTACGGCACCGGCGAAGCATGCACGCCGCCGGCGACGAGGCCCGCGAAATGCGCCATGTCGACCATGAGATAGGCGCCGACACTGTCGGCGATCTCGCGAAAGCGCTTGAAGTCCCAGGCACGTGAATAGGCCGATCCGCCGGCGATGATCAGTCTGGGCTTGACCTGTTCGGCCTGCTTGGCGACCGCATCCATGTCGATGATCTGGTCCTCGCGCCGCACCGTGTAGTGCGCAGCCTTGAACCATTTGCCGGACATGTTGACGGGCGAGCCATGGGTGAGATGGCCGCCGGCGGCGAGGTCGAGGCCCATGAAGGTGTCGCCGGGCTGCAGCAGCGCCAGGAACACCGCCTGGTTCATCTGGCTGCCTGAGTTCGGCTGCACGTTGGCGAACTTCGCACCGAACAGTTTCTTGGCGCGCTCGATCGCCAGCGTCTCGGCGACGTCGACCCATTCGCAACCGCCATAGTAGCGCGCGCCCGGATAACCTTCGGCATACTTGTTGGTCATTACCGAGCCCTGCGCCTCCAGCACCGCACGGCTGACAATGTTCTCGGAAGCGATCAGCTCGATCTCATGGCGCTGCCGACCCAATTCGCCCTTGATCGCCTCCGCGATTTCAGGATCGGCCTCGACAAGGGTCGCCCTGAAGAAGGAATCAGGCGCGGAACCGGATTTGGCGCTCGGGGAGGAAGAGGTCATCGGCGAAATATCTCCACCGCCGCAAGCCTTTAGAGGATGCGGTCGGTCAAATGTGGGCGGTCGAAGCTGGTCGGTCAGCGTTATCACATCGCCGGGTGCCGGCCAAGCGGTTGCGGTAGGCGAGCGGCAATTATGCCAGATATGGTGGGGTCGGCGGGATTTGCCAGTTCCGCAGGTGCCAACCGTTCGCTCACGCCATCCCCGTCATTCCGGGGCGTCCGAAGGACGAGCCCGGAATCCATCGGGCCGGAGGCGCAAACAGCGAGATGGATTCCGGGCTCGATGCTGTCGCATCGCCCCGGAATGACCGAGAGAGAATTTGCAAGCGATTCCAAAGTGATTTGCCACGTCCAGTCCTCGCGCAAAAAACATTCCGCTTCCGTCGTCGGGCAAATCAGTGATTTAACTCCGCGCGTCTCACGCGAATGAGGGGCGGCTCGCGATCGTCACGAACGTTGCGGTGAGATGCGGTGGACGCGGGTGTTGCGACTGACGAGCGTGGCATTCGCGGACGGCGAAGTCGTGTGGTCCTGGCGCCCCGACGCTGGCGCTAAGTTTTTTGCGCGAACAAGTTCGCGCGAGAGATGACGGTGGCAAGAAAGCCCGGTCACCGGGGAGAGCACGAAGGAAATCGTTAAAACCATCGCGCAGGGAAAGCCGGAATGCTTCGGTTGAACCTGTGGTCCTACCCCCGTGCTTTTTGTTGCACGGGACCCACGGGTGCAACCGGCACCCGGCTTTCCCTGCGCCCTCTGCTCGATGAGAGGGTGAAACGAACGCAAAGCTCGGACGCAAAGCGCCGCGAGAATGCGGACTCGTATCCTCTCACCAACTCCACCGTCATGCCCCGCGAAGGCGGGGCATCCAGTAACCGGCGACCTCTCGATTTAAGCTCAGGCGTCTCTGGAATACTGGATCGTCCGGTCAAGCCGGACGATGACAGCGGAGAGCTGTTTGACATTCGAATCATGAAGTCTGCGACGACGCCGTAGGGGTGGGCAAAGCGAAGCGTGCCCACCATCGCGAGTACAGCACTGGGTGGTGGGCACGGCGCAAGTGCGCCTTTGGCCACCCTACAGAGGATGCGGCGACAACTCGCGCTACACTACAGCCCCGTAAACCCCGCCTTCACATGATCGGTGGAACCGTCGAGCTGGCGCAAATACGTCAATCCGCAGACCGTCAACCGGTGCGGGTCGGTCTCGCCCGCTTCGAACAAGGTGCGGACATATTCCGTCACCTTCGCCCGCGCTTCGTCGCTCGCCGCGGCGGTGCGGTTCGCAAGGAGGTCATAGGTGTGCATGATGCGATCGATCGCGGCTTCCATCACTTTCTCCGATTGGGAATGATCAGATCACGAGCTGTGCTGCTTCGAACTCGGCGATCGCCTTGTTGGCGAGCTTGATCCTGTTGGTTTCGCCGCGCCGGAACATCTGCACGATGATCGTGAGCAATTGCTCGTTGGTGGCATAACTGTCCGGAATGGTGCCGGTCCTGCGCAGATAGTTGGAGGCAATGGCGTAGGCCTCGCCGACCACTTCGACATTCATCGCCCACATTCCGCGCTCGACCAGCATCTCGCTCTCCATAGCCCGAGATAAAGCGCGAGGGCGCAACTGGTTCCCTGTTCCGCGAGACTCTTTTTGCGGTGCCAAAAACAAAGCGCACCGACCGGGCACAGTCGATGCGCTTTGCTGGAGGATGACGGCTTGCCGGTCTTCTATCGGGCCGGCTTGGCCGCTCTGGCGAAGTCCTGGATCTGGCGAAGTCTTGGCGGTGTTGAAGTCTTGGAGGTGTTGAAGTCTTGGAGGTGCGAAGTCTTGAAGGTGTCAGAGGCGATAGAGGATCTGGTCGGTCCAGAACCGCTCGAGCCGGTGCAGCGACTTGTTCAGCGTCGAGAACTCCTCGTTCGAGATGCCGCCGACCTGCTCCACGGTCTTGACGTGCTTCTGGTAGAGCGCATCGACGATGCGGCGGATCTCCTGGCCCTGCGGCGTGAGGCGAATACGCACCGAGCGGCGATCGACACGCGAGCGCTGATGATCGAGGAAGCCGAGCTCGACGAGCTTCTTCAGATTGTAGGAGACGTTGGAGCCGAGATAGTAGCCGCGCGTGCGCAGCTCACCCGCGGTCAATTCCTTGTCGCCGATATTGTAGAGCAACAGCGCCTGCACCGAATTGATGTCGGCGCGCCCGCGGCGGTCGAACTCGTCCTTGATGACGTCGAGCAGCCGGCGATGCAGCCGCTCCACCAGCGTAAGGGCTTCGAGATAGAGCGACTGAACCGTCGGCTGGCCGGCGGCGCGATCAGCGGTTTCCACCGCCGTTGAGGCAACGGCTTTGATCATGACACTTCCCCTGTTGTCGTTTTATCGACTTATTCGACGAAACTTGTGTCCCGCCTGATAGGTTCAACTTAAGGGGGCCGTTTGAACATCAGCTTAAATAAGACAATAAAGAGATCATGAATTTAAGACAGTGAATCGCGGATTAAGCCCGTCAATCAAGGACTTTTCGCAACCCTTCATTGACGGTGGAGCGCTCCTGTTCACGCTTCGTCTGCATGCCCTGTCACAATCGGAAACAGCTTCGCTCAAATTCGAAACGACCGCGTAATAGATATGAGGGAACCCTTTACGGTGAGCGAAGGGTTACCGTGAAATTTTCTGAAAATTTTCGCGGCGCCGATCGTGTTTCCTGCACACGCACGTTAATGCGCGCTACGGCGGCCGTTCGCGTGCGGCCATCCAGGCGAGCGCGAGATAGCCGGCGAGCATCAGCGCTTCGAACACCACCACCGTCAGGCTGCCGCCGTAGATGTTCGGAAACATCAATTCGATCACTGCCATCGAGACGACGGTGGTCAGCCACACCACCGCGCCCCAGGGCGTGGCGAGCCACAGCCCGACGGCGGCGACGAGCTCGATGACGGCGAAGTAGATGGTCGCGGTCTGCCAGGCCATCGACTGGTTCTCGAAGGCCTCCTCCTCGGAGCCGACGAATCCCGTCACCTGCGCCCAGTGGTAGAGGCCCTTGGCGATCGAGACCACGGCCATGATGCGGAGGAAGAAGACGAGCCGCCGGGTCCATACATTCTCGTCCCGCTGGATCCGGTCCGACGACATCGCCGCAACCGATATCGCATTGTCCCGCGATTGGTCGCGCGCGGAGGTGTCAGACATCGCGGGAGCTGTCCGTGGAAGCGAAATGGGTCATCGGCGCAGTCTTGGCCCGCCCGGCCGGCAAAATCAATTGCAGTTGCGGCAGATCAACGGCGCCGTGACGTTACTGGACGAGGATGCTAGAATTAGATCAAATCGAAATCCGCCTGCCGACTTCAGGAGAACAAGCCCATGGCGATCAAATTCGGGCGCCCGATCGAACTGCGCGATGCGCCAAAGCGGCAGACCGCCCTCGCCTCCCCGCCGCTGGATTTGACCATACGGCCCCGCCGCAACCGCAAGGCGGAATGGGCCAGGCGGCTGGTGCGCGAAAACGTGCTGACCACGGACGACCTGATCTGGCCCCTGTTCGTCGTTAACGGCCACAATGTCCGCACTCCGGTCGCCTCGATGCCGGGCGTGGACAGACTAAGTGTCGACCAGGCGGTGCGCGACGCCGAGCGCGCGGCCAAGCTCAATATCCCCTGCATCGCGCTGTTTCCCTACACCGAGCCGTCGCTCCGCGACGAGGAGGGCTCGGAGGCACTCAATCCGGACAATCTCGTCTGCCAGTCGGTGCGTGCGATCAAGAAGGAATTCCCCGACATCGGCGTGCTCTGCGACGTCGCGCTCGATCCCTTCACCAGCCATGGCCATGACGGGCTGATCGAGGACGGCAAGATACTCAACGACGAGACGGTCGCGGTGCTGGTGAAGCAGGCGCTGGTGCAGGCCGAGGCCGGCTGCGATATCATCGCGCCGTCTGATATGATGGACGGGCGCGTCGGCGCGATCCGCGAGGCGCTCGACGCCGAGGGTTTTGGCGACGTCCAGATCATGGCCTATGCGGCGAAATACGCCTCCGCCTTCTACGGACCGTTCCGCGACGCCATCGGCTCGGCCAAGACGCTGACCGGTGACAAGCGCACCTACCAGATGGACAGCGCCAATTCGGACGAAGCCCTGCGCGAGGTCGAGCTCGATATCGCTGAAGGCGCCGATATGGTGATGGTGAAGCCCGGCATGCCCTATCTCGACATCGTGCGCCGGGTGAAGGACACGTTTGCGATGCCGACCTTCGTCTACCAGGTATCAGGTGAATACGCGATGATCGCGGGCGCCGCGCGCAATGGCTGGATCGACGGCGAGCGCGCGATGATGGAGAGCCTCGTCGGCTTCAAGCGCGCCGGCGCCGACGGCATCCTGACGTATTTTGCACCGCAAGCCGCGGAAAAGCTGAGGGAGCGCGAATAGTGAATGGCGAGTAGCGAATGGAGGATTTCCCTATTCGCCACTCCCTACTCGCCATAGCCTCCGAATCGCCGATAATTTGCGCTTGCTGGGGTTCCGGACCTTGGCACCCGGGCAGCCCGTTCCCATGTCCTGCCCGGGATAGTCCCAGTCGGAGGGAGATTATGTCTTACGGCGGTTCGGGTAACTACGGTGCCTGGCGTAACGACGGCGGCGTGCCGCCGCATGCGTTCGATCCGCGATTGGAGCCGGAACTGTTCCGCGGCGTGCTGACCCGGCGGGTATTTGCCTTCCTCATCGACCTGGTTGTGCTTTCGGTCCCCGTCATCCTTGGGTATCTTTTCATTGCCGTCTTCGGCCTGCTCACCCTTGGCCTCGGTTGGGCGCTGTTCTGGCTGGCGTGGCCGGCCACGATCGTCTGGGCGGTCGTCTACTACGGCGCGTCGATCGGCGGTGCCTCTTCGGCGACCGTCGGGATGCGGATGATGGATCTGGAGCTGCGCACCTGGTACGGGGCACCGGGCTATTTCGTGCTCGGCGCCATGCATGCGGTGCTGTTCTGGTTGTCGGTCTCGTTCCTCTCGCCGCTTGTGCTGCTATTCGGCCTCTTCAACAGCCGGCGGCGTTTGCTGCACGACATCGTGCTCGGAACCGTTATCATCAACAGCTCGGCCCGCGCTCACGCGGCATCCGCAGCGCACACTTATTGAGCCAGCCAATTGAGCCCAGCAAGGTGATTGACCGCTAGCCTCCGGGGCGCGATGCTGGGGGGCTGTTTCGGAGGCCTGACGACCCGTCGTGACCCAGCATTCGCGTGATACTCCGCAGTTTTACCTGACGGCGCCGTCGCCCTGCCCCTATTTGCCAGGTCGCCATGAGCGCAAGGTGTTCACGCATCTGGTCGGCGACAAAGCGGGCGATCTCAACGATCTGCTCACCCATGGCGGGTTCCGTCGCAGCCAGTCCATCGCCTACCGGCCGGCCTGCGACCAGTGCCGCGCCTGCGTATCCGTGCGCGTGATCGCCAATGAGTTCCGGCCCTCGCGCAGCTTCCGCAAGGTCATGGCCCGCAACGCCGACCTCGTCGGCGAGCAGCGTTCCGCGGTGCCGACCTCCGAACAATATTCCGTGTTCCGCGCCTATCTCGACCGGCGCCACCGCCACGGCGGCATGGCTGACATGACCGTGCTCGACTACGCGATGATGGTTGAGGACAGCCATGTCGAGACCCGGATCATCGAGTATCGCAAGCGCGGCATCGACAGCGGCATCACCGGTCGCGGCGAGGAACTGATCGCGGTGGCGCTGACGGATGTGCTGAGCGACGGCCTGTCGATGGTCTATTCCTTCTTCGAGCCCTCGTTCGAGAACCGCTCGCTCGGCACCTTCATGATCCTGGATCACATCGCCCGCGCGCGCCGGCTCGGACTGCCCTACGTCTATCTCGGTTATTGGATCGAGGGCTCCAAGAAGATGGACTACAAGGCGCGCTTCCTGCCGCAGCAGCGCCTCGCGCCGAGCGGCTGGCTCCGGGTCGACGCGGCCGGCGACATGGCGTCAGAGCCGCAGGATTGACCGGCGCTCAGCCGAAGAAGGTATCGAACAGCAGCTTCACGTTCAGGATGACGATAACGCTCGCCACCAGCCAGGCGACCGCAGCAACCGGCATCGATATCGCGAACTTGCCCATCTTGCGCCGGTCGGACACGAACCGCACCAGCGGAATGACCGCAAACGGAAGCTGCATCGAGAGGATAACCTGGCTGAACACCAGGAGCTCGGCGGTGCCGCGCTCGCCATAAAGCGCGGTGACGGCCACGACCGGCACGATCGCGATGCCCCGCGTCAGCAGCCGCCGCGCCCAGCTCGGCAGCCGCAGGCTGAGGAAGCCTTCCATCACGATCTGGCCAGCGAGCGTCGCCGTCACCGTCGAGTTGAGGCCGGAGGCGAGCAGCGCCACCGCGAACAGCGTCGAGGCGATGCTGAGGCCAAGCAGCGGGGACAGCAGCTCGAAGGCCTGGCCGATCTCGGCGACATCGGAATGGCCGCTCCGGTGGAAGGTCGCGGCCGCGACCACCAGGATCGCGGCATTGATGAACAGCGCCAGCATCAGCGCGATCGTGGAGTCGGTCGTCGCCCATTTGATCGCGTCCCGCCGCCCCTCTTCGCTGCGCTCATAGGCGCGGGTCTGCACGATCGACGAATGCAGATACAGATTATGCGGCATCACGGTCGCGCCGATGATGCCGATCGCGATGTAGAGCATCTCGGGATTGGTGAAGATCTCGCTCGACGGCGCAAAGCCGCGCAGCATCGCGGCAATCGGCGGCGCCGCGGCGGAGACCTGGATCGCGAAGCAGGTCGCGATCACGATCAGAAGCGCGATCACGAAGGCTTCCAGGAAGCGGAAGCCGCGGTTCATCAGGAGCAGCAGCAGAAAGGCATCGAGCGCGGCGATCAGCGCGCCGCCGATCAGGGGAATGCCGAACAGGAGCTTCAGCGCGATCGCGGTACCGATCACCTCCGCCAGGTCGCAGGCGATGATCGCGGCTTCGCAGGCGATCCACAGCAGGAAGTTCACCGGGCGCGAATAGGTCGCCCGGCAGGCCTGCGCCAGGTCGCGGTCAGTGACGATGCCGAGCCGGGCCGCGAGCGCCTGCAGCAGGATCGCCATCAGGTTGGACAGCAGGATGACCGAAAGCAGCGTGTAGCCGAACTTCGAGCCACCCGCGAGGTCGGTCGCCCAATTGCCGGGATCCATATAGCCGACCGACACGAGATAGCCCGGTCCGGCAAAGGCAAGCAGCCGGCGCCACCACCGGCCCGCCGTCGGAATCTCGACCGTCGAGTTCACCTCGGGGAGGCTTCGGGTATCCGGCGCATCGGCGCGCCATCCGGTTGAGGTCGGCAGCACCTGCGTTACGGTGTCGGGGATCAGTCGGGGCGATCGGGCATCCATGATGCCACAATGCCGGAAAACATTTTTTGTTGCAACTCATTTGCAACTGCATCTGGGAAGTCGATGAGGCCACATCCGCCAGTCGCCGCAGCCGCAGCCTCGGGCGAGTGCTTGCTGCGTTGCGGTAAAGTCACACTACCGCGCGAACCTCCTCATGTAATGCGGCCGTCACACTGCGACATAAAGTCCCGCGCTAGGGCTCGCCGGGTGGGTATGGGGCGTGCAGTTCACAGTGGAGGCCAGCAATGGCGACAATGAGAACCTTGATCCTCGGCACCGCCGTGGGGCTGATGGCAGCCAGCGGTGCGCATGCGGCCGATCTTCCGATCAAGGCGAAGCCCATCGAATATGTGAAGATCTGCTCGGCTTACGGCCCAGGCTTCTTCTTCATCCCCGGTACCGACACCTGCATGAAGATCGGTGGCTATCTCCGGGTCGACACCACATTCAATGGCGGTGTGCAGGGCTCGCCGGCCTGGAACGGCGACGCAGGACAACGTAACCGCTACTTCGACTACTTCGCCGCCCGCTCCCGTATGCTGTTGTCAATCGACACCCGCACCGCCACCGACTATGGCGTAGTCCGTACCTTCGGGCAGGGCCGGTTTCAGTTCAGCACGCTCGGCAACAACACCTTCAACCCGAATTCGATCAACGGCTCGCTGCCGGTCGCAAACTCGCAACTGCTCGACACTCCCGGCGGCGGCGTTACTACCATCCAGTTCCTCTTTATCCAGTTCGCAGGCTTCACCTTCGGTCAGTCGGCGTCTGCCTACTCCTCGCCTTGGCAGGGCTTCCCCGGCAACATCACGGACTTCCTGCTCGGCGGCCAGAACAATGATACCGGCGTCAACAACATCCAATACACTGCGGATTTCGGCAACGGAGTGACCGGCACCATCGGCCTCGACGATCCAACGGTATGGGACCGCACCGCGGTTTACAACCTGTCGCTGCCGCTGAACGCCACGCTGAACACGGGCAACGCTTACGCCGGCGTCCATGCGCCCGAGGTGGTCGGCAACATCCGCGTCGACCAGGCTTGGGGTCTGTTCCAGATTTCCGCCGCGGCGCATGAGGTCAATGCCTCCTACAATGTCCTGAACGCCCTTGG
>NZ_JAQMIL010000046.1:0-76076 GCF_029990105.1 Bradyrhizobium sp. Arg237L
TACCCCCGTGCTTTTTGTTGCACGGGACCCATGGGTGCAACCGGCACCCGGCTTTCCCTGCGCCCTCTATTTTTCGAGAGGGCGGAAAGTGACGCAAAGCTCGGGCGTAACGCGCCGCGAGAACGCAGATTCACATCCTCACGCTGTTTGAAATTCAAATGAGAGCCCATCCCCGTCATTGCGAGCGCAGCGAAGCAATCCATCGCGCCGCTTGCGGAGGCATGGATTGCTTCGCGGAGCCTGTCATCGGCGGCGCTACGCGCCGCCCCGATGGCTCGCAATGACGAGTGAGACGCGTCCGCTTAATCGTCCACGTCTTCCTGCGGGCGGCCGAACAGGTGCACGATGCCGGGTGTCGCCAGCGTCACGAACACGAAGCGCGAGAGGTGGTGGGCGCCGACGAAGATCGGGTCGATGTGCAACGTCAGCGCCAGCGCCAGCATGGCGTCCATCGCACCGGGGGCAAAGGCGACGACGACGTCGGAGAGATGGACCTGCGTAGTCAGCGTGATCGCGGCAACGAAGATCGCGGAGATCACGATCGCGACCGCGAACGAGCCGAGCCCGGCATTGATATGGCTGCGCAAGGTCGAGAGCTTCATCCGTGCAAAGCGCGACCCGATCAGGGCGCCGATGCCGACCAGCGCGACGCCGCGCACCCAGGGCGGCAGGCCGCCCTCGATCGCGCCGACCCCGTGCAGCAGGCTGGAGGCGAGCATGGCGCCGAACATCCAGCTTGCCGGAAATTTCGCCCAGCGCAGCACGAGCGCCGCGCCGATGGAGGCCGCGATCAGCGCCGCGAGCTCGAGCGGCGAGGCGCTGGCGGAGGCGATGGTCGGCGGCGCTGCCGGCGCTATGCCGAGCACCGCCAGCATCAGTGGCAAAGCGGCGGTCAGGATGATCACGCGCATGGTCTGCACCACGGCGATCGCGGCGACATCGGCGCCCTTCTCGATCGCGAGCATCGTGATCTGAGACAGCGCGCCGGGGCTGCCGGCGAGGAAAGCCGAAGTCTGGTCCCAGCCATGCACGCGCTGCAAATAGAAGCTGCTGCCGAAGATCGAGCAGACGGTGGCGAGCGCCAGCAGCGCGATGGTGAGCGGATACGCGCTCACATGCTGGATCAGTTGCCGCGACACCAGGGAGCCCAGCGAGATGCCGAGCAGGATCAGCACGGTCTGGGTCACTACCGGCGGCACGGTGAGCGGCCGGCCGGCGAGCGCGGCGATGCCGACCGCGATCATCGCGCCGGAAATCAGCCCGCCTGGCAGGTTCGCCCACAAAAACAGCAGGCCGCCCGCGGCGCCGATGACGAGCGTCTCGGTCGTATTGAGGATGTTCGCGCGGCTGGGAAAGGCAAGCGCCATCGATGCGGGGAGCAGGTTCACGATGGCGTTATGCCAAATCCGCAGGCCCGCGACAAATGCATCTCGCGATTGCAGCAATGCGCCGGATTTTTGGAGGCCGGGTGCCGCCCTTACTTCGCGCCCGCGCTCTTGTCGGCGGCTTCCTTCAGGCATTCGCGGCGGAATTTCTTGCGCTCCTTGCCGTGCAGGCTTTTCGCATCGGCCTGCTTGGAGCATTCCAGCGAGGCGGCGCTGCGTGCCTTCTTCTCGTCCGGTGACGGCGGCGCCTTGGTCTCGGTCTTGGCGGTGTCCTTCGGCGCGGGTGTGGTGGTTTGCGCAAAGGCGGCGCCCGTCAGCAGGAAGGCGGCGAGGGCGGTTGTGGTGGCGAGGGAGGAAAACTTCGGCATGAGGCACACCTCGAATGATTGGATGTGAAACCGTCGTCGCCCGATGCTGAACCGCCGATGAATATCGCCCGTGTCGGTCGCCACAATATTTTGACGGGGCGGTTCGCCAATGCGTTGTCGCAAGTTCCGGTTGCGTTAGGATGCGGCCCTCGTCAACGCGCTGAGGTTTGACGGAAAGGGAGAACAACCATGACAATTCGAGCCAAACTGCTTTGTGCGATGGCGGCCTCGGGTCTCGCCGCATTCGTGATGTCGGCGCCGGCTGAGGCCCTGACCGCGCAGGAATGCAGCGCCAAGTACCAAGCGGCCAAGGCAGCCGGAACACTCGGTGGCCAGAAGTGGAACGACTTCCGCAAGGCCGAGTGCGGCGCGAACGCAACGCCAGCCGCCGCCGCGCCCGCTGCACCGACAGCCGCTGCGCCCGCGCCGGCCCCGGCCGCCAAGGAGGCCAAGAAGGAAGCCGCTCCAGCCGCAGCGCCTGCGTTGCCGCCGGGACCGGCGGTATTCCCGAACGCGGTCGATCCGAAATACGCCAAGGAGACGCAGGGCAAGGCGCGCATGCACACCTGCGTCGACCAGTACAATGCCAACAAGACCACCAATGCCAATGGCGGTCTGAAGTGGATCCAGAAGGGCGGCGGCTATTACAGCGAATGCACCAAGCGGTTGAAGGGCGCCGCTTGATCTTGAAGCGGCTGGCGCGGTCGGAGTATGACGCCGGCCGCGTCAGCCTTTATCGTGCCGTGTTTCGGACGAGTTTGGTGAGCTCAGCAAAGCTGCGTGACTTGTCCGCCTGCCGAGCGTAGACAGCGAAGGCAGCCGCGAGATTTGACATGAGCCCACCGACCGATCGTGCCGGAATCAATCCGGAACCCACGCGCCGCGCCGCGCTCGGCCTGATGGCTGCCGGCATCACGCTGCTGGGCGGCACTGCCGTCGCGCAGGAAGAAGAGAAGGTGCTGACCGAAGCCGCCGTGCTGCGCGATCCGGAGATCCCTGTCGCCGGCAACGCCAAGGGCGACATCAGCATCGTCGAGTGGTTCGACTACCAGTGTCCCTATTGCCGCAAGATCGCGCCTGAACTGCAGCAAATTGCGCAGGACGATGGCAAGGTGCGCCTGGTGTGGAAGGATTGGCCGATCCTGGGCGATGTGTCGAAGGTCGCATCGCGCATGGCGCTGGCCGCGAAGTATCAGGACAAGTTTCAGGCAGCGCATGAGGCGATGATGGGCCTCACCACGAAGCTGACCGAGCCGCGGATACAGGAGGTGCTCGCAGGTGCGAGCATCGACATCGATCGCTTGAAGCGCGATCTTGCTGATAATGCCACGTCGATCGATGCCATTCTTGCGCGCAACAATGCCCAGGCCGAGGCCTTCGGTTTTCAGGGCACGCCGTCCTTCATCGTCGGCAAATTCCGCGTGCCCGGCATCCTGACCAAGGAGCAGTTTGTGCAGGCCATCGCCGATGCCCGCAAGGCGAACATGAGCCGCTAGATCGGGCAGCTCCTCAGATCTGGCAGGTCTTCGCTAGCGCGATGAAATCTTCTGCCAATCCTCATGAGCGCGTGCTTTCAGCGCCTTCAGGTCATCGGCGGCAACGTCCCAGTTGACGATGGTACGGCCGCTCTGCGCGACCTGGCCGCCCGCCACGCTCGACGTCCGCATCGAATCATAGAGATAAACGCCCGCAATCAGCAGCAGCGCACCCAAGATCATTCCGAAAAACGTTCGCATGACGAAACCTCCGGTGACCGCAGATAACGGGGATGGCCGGCGGATGGTTCCGGGCCCGGCCAGTTCGTACCGGAACCGCGCTTAAGCCCGCCCGAAGGCGTGCATCACGTAATCGATGAACACGCGCACGCGCGGCGAGAGCTGGCGGTTGCGCGGGTAGAGCAGGGATACCGGGACCGAGGGCGGCGGACATTCGGTGAGCACCTCAACGAGCGCCCCACGCGCCAGATCGGCTTCGGCGTGGAAGCGCGGCACCTGGACCAGGCCGAGGCCGAGCCGCGCGGTAGCAAGGTAGCTCTCCGGTCCCGTCACCGACATGATCGCCGGCAGCGTCACTTCGCGCACCGTGCCTCCGACCACGAACTCCATCGGCCGCAGCCGCCCCGTCGTCAGCGAGCGTATCCCGATCATGCGGTGGCCTTCGAGCGCATCGGGACCAGACGGCGTGCCGAAGCGCTCGAAATAGCCAGGCGCCGCGCAGGTGAAGCGCTCCAGCATCACCACCTGCCTTGCGATCATGTCGCTG
Organism: Bradyrhizobium sp. Arg237L; assembly: GCF_029990105.1. Lineage (NCBI taxonomy): Bacteria > Pseudomonadati > Pseudomonadota > Alphaproteobacteria > Hyphomicrobiales > Nitrobacteraceae > Bradyrhizobium > Bradyrhizobium sp. Arg237L. Next base: position 4,016 of record NZ_JAQMIL010000046.1, read on the forward strand.
TCGGGCAGATGGCCGAAGCGCAAGACGCAATCGACGCCTTCCTCGATCAGGTCGATCCAGCGGTCGCTCTCGCTCATGTTGATCTCGATGCCGGGATATTCCGCGAAGAAGCCCGGCAGGTTGGGCAGCAGGAAGTGACGCGCCAGCGTGCCCTGCACTTCCAGCCGCAACAGCCCCTTCGGCTTGCCGCCGCCGAATGCGCCTTCGGCATCCTCGAGGTCGGCGATCAGCGACAGGCAGCGGCGGTAATGGGCTTCGCCATCGAGGGTCGGGCGGACATGCCGCGTGGTGCGTTCGATCAGCCGCACACCGAGCCGCGCCTCCAGCGATTTGACGGCGTCCGTCACCGTCGAGCGCGGCATGCCGAGATCCTCAGCTGCAAGCGAAAAACTGCGCCGCTCCACCACCCGGGTGAACACCCGCATCGCATCGAACCGATCCATCACGATTATCCGGATTTTACGAATAGTGATGCTGATATATGCATGATTATCCGGGGTGTGGAAGTGCCTACGTTACTCCTGTCGCCCAGCGGCCAAGCCGCAAACGGAGAGGAGAACAAGATGTCGAACGAAACCAACAAAGTGGCACTGGTAACGGGCGCCTCGCGCGGGATCGGCGCCGCGGTGGCCGAACGCCTTGCGAAGGACGGCTTCACCGTCGTGATCAATTACGCCGGCGACACCAAAGCCGCCGAGGCGGTGGCGAGCCGGATCGAAGCCGCCGGCGGCCGGGCTCTCACGGCCAAGGCTGACGTCAGCGATCCCAACGCGGTGCGCGGCGTATTCGATGCGGCGGAAGCCGCGTTCGGCGGCGTCGACGTGCTCGTCAACAACGCCGGCATCATGAAGCTTGCCAGGATCGCCGACACCGATGACGCGCTGTTCGACCAGCACGTGGCCATCAACCTCAAGGGCAGCTTCAATGCGATGCGCGAGGCCGCGCGCCGGCTGCGCGACGGTGGACGCATCATCAATTTCTCGACCAGCGTCGTCGGCACCAAGTTCGAGACCTACGGCGCCTACACCGCGACCAAGGCGGCGATCGAGGTCTTGACCGCGATCCTGTCCAAGGAATTGCGCGGACGCGCGATCACGGTCAACGCGGTCGCACCCGGTCCGACGGCGACCGATCTGTTCCTGCACGGCAAGTCGCCGGAACTGATCGACCGCCTTGCCAAGGCGAATCCGCTGGAGCGGCTCGGCACGCCCGAGGACATCGCCTCGGTCGTGTCCTTCCTCGCCGGTCCCGACGGCTCCTGGATCAACGGCCAGACGCTGCGCGCCAATGGCGGCCTGGTCTGAACCTCGACATCGATGAGGACTGTTCCGCCAGCGTAACGAGTGGTCCCGGGTTACGCTGGCGCTTCACCCGGGCTACGGCACTTCATTCAGCCATTCCAAAATCACCGCGTTCATCTCGCGCGGGTAGGTATGGCTGAGGTCGTCGAGCTCGCGATAGGTGACGGCGGCACCGGCCGCGCTCAGCGCTTGCTGCGTCTGGCGCGCGACCTGCACCGGGAACATCCAGTCGAGCTTCCCATGCACGATATGGATCGGCAGGCCACGCAGCCTGTCCGCATCTGCCATCTGCGCCATCAACGGATGGAAGGTCGCGGCCACAGGCGCAAGATGGGTGAAGGGCGAGGCGCTGTTCAAACCTGAAACGTAGCAGAACGTGCCGCCGTCGCTTATTCCCGTCATCAGCATTCGCTTCTCGTCGACATTCCAGCGCGACCGCACGAACTCGAGAATGCGGACAAGGTTCGGCGTGTCGATATCGTCGCCCATCAACGCCCAGGTGCTTCCGCGCGCGGTCGGCGCGACGAGGATTGCGCCGCGGCTGCGGGCGTCGCGCAGCCAGCTCCACAAAAATCCCCGGCCATTGCCGCTGCCGCCGTGCAGCGCCATCACCAGCGGCCAGGCGCGGTCGGGTGTGTAATATTCCGGCACGTAGAGCGAGAAGCCGCCGCGGCTGCCGGGCTCGTTGCTGTCGTGCAGGATGCCGGTGATTTCACCGGCAGGCTCGGCCAGCCGCGCCAGCAGTTCGGCATCCCCGCGCAAGGCGGGATCGGTGAAGAACTCATTCACGGGCGGCAATCGCGCGGCCAGCGGATAGAGCGCCTCCAGCGCGCGGGGCGTGTAGCGCAGCGCGCGGAACACGCTCACGAGATCACCATTGCCGTCCTGCACGGCGCGCAGCCCCTGATAGGCGGCGAGCGCCGCATCGCTTGCGGTTTCGAGTTGCGCCCTGATCGCGGCAAATTGCTCCGGCCAGTCGGCGAGCCGCGGGCGGACCGCGCGCAGCGCCTCGTCCGGCTCGCCCGCGATCTGCATCACGTGGCCGAACTCCGGCGGGTGCAGGTGGCGCGCGATGAAGCCGAGCGATTCCAGCGTCTGCAGCAGCGGCGGCAGCACGGCCACGATGTCGTCCACCACGGCCTCGCTCATTGTACCGCTCTTCGCGCTCAATGCAGCCGCGGCCCCTTCAAGAGTTTCGTGCGATCGATCGAGGCCAGCGTGACGTCGAAGGTGACGCCTTCGTGATAGACGGTGAGCGGCACGTCGACGCCGGCGGTGCCGAGCGACCAGAGCTTGCGATAGAAGCTCGCCTGGCTCATCACCTTTTCGCCGTTGACGGCGAGGATGACGTCGCCGGTCTTCAGCTCGGCGCGCGCCGCCGGGCCCTTGCCGGCGATGCCGACCACGACGATGCGGTTGTCGATCTCGGTCGTGTACATGCCGAGCCAGGGCCGCGATGGCCGATTGACGCGGCCATATTTGCGCAGGTCGTCGAACACCGGCATCAAGAGGTCGATCGGCACCATCATGTTGACATGCTCAGCGCGGGCGTTGCGCTCGCGTTCGAGCTGCAGCGAGCCGATGCCGATCAATTCGCCTTTGCCGGAGATTAGCGCGGTGCCGCCCCAATTGGGATGCGCGGGATAGGTAAAGATCGCTTCGTCGAGCAGGTATTCCCAATAGCCTGCAAATTCCTGCTTCGCCACGATCTGGCTCGCCAGCGAGCGGGTGCGGCCGCCGGCGCCGCCGACCACGACATTGTCGCCGACCTTCGTCGCGGCAGACGAGCCGATCGGCATCGGCTCGATGCCCGGCCGTCCCAGCGCCTGCACCAGGCCGAAGCCGGATTCGAAATCGAACCCGAGCGGATGGCCCTCGATCACACGACCGTCGCCAAGATGCAGCCACACGGTTTCCGCTTCAGTGATGAGATAGCCGATCGTCAGCACCAGCCCGTCGTCGATCAGGACACCGTTGCCGGCGCGCTCCGTGCCCAGCGTCTCCGCGCTGAACGCGTCGGACGGGATGATGGAGTGCAGTCCCACCACGGCGGTAAGCGCGCGGTCGAGGTCAAACTTGTAGTTGCCGGAACTGGGCTGGTGTGCCGGTGGCACTTTCCATTCGGTCAAGGAAGACATGAAGGATCTCCGTAAGAATCGCGTTTCCTTCGACTAACGCCGCACCCAATAATCAATGTCCGGTCGATCGTCCCGAAGACAATATAACAACGAAATGAGCCCAGCGCGAGCGGGCTTCGCGGTTTGGAACGACTACAAATCCATCAGCCCCGCCATTGCCGATAGTCGCGCCGAACCTTCCCGTTCGCGACAGTTGCCGCTGCTTGCAACCAGCCGCGTGGGCGTTTTCGCAGGTCGGCTTCGATGGCTTGGCGTCCGGCCGGGCTGGCGGCGTGGATGGACGCAACATCGAATGCCATGGCGTGAAGCAGCTTCAGGTGCAGCTTTTTCCCGGCGCTCTTGCCGAGTTCGATTTTCTTGGAGTCGGCGGAGATGCGGCGGAAGATGAACTTCTTGTGTACGGTCAGAAAGGGATCCGGCGAACGGTACCTGCCGTTGGCCGATTTGAGGAAATTCGATTTCTTCGATGTTGTCGCATCGTGAGCCCAGGTCCATGCCGAGGGCACTAACGCCTTTGCCTCACGCACGACCAGGCCTTCGCGCCATTTTGCGATCACGGCGTAACGCGGCCGTCCCAGGCTGCCGCCGCCCTTCTTGAAAATCTGGCATAGCCGGATGTCGGTCGCGTCCTTAGGCAGGCTTGCCTCCAGTACTTTCTCGACCTCCCTCGGTCGCGGCCGGGGCTTGCGATATTTTTCGATGTCGTCCCAGAATTCTTCCGCTTCTCCGTCGTCCGGCTCGGCGTAGGGCCTGAGCCAGGTTCGGTTCTCGAACAACAGCGCCGGTCGCGGGTATTTCAGGCCCTCGTGATATCCCTTCAACAGGGTGCTAGCGGCATCTTCATCGTCGACAGCCGAACGCGGCGCGAGTTGGATGCTGGTTGCCAGACGGACGAGATCGAGCACATAGGGCATCTCGGCGGCTTCGTCGAAATCGTTGACTCCCCAGACGCCCATCGGCGTCGCGCCAGGTTCCGAAATTTTCCAGATGCAGATCGCCGACGGCGAGCACCTTGGGCGCGTCCATCAACTCCGGACACCAGTCGCCGATTTTCCTCGCCCAGCGGAAATAGGTCGCGCGCAGGAAGATGAAGGCGCTCTCCTTCATTCGCTTATGTTTGTAGTTGATGTCGCTCTTGACGATTTTGCACTGCGCGGCCAGCCACTTTTCGTATTCCCTGTTATCATCGCGGAAAGACATGGGAGGCCTCACAAGGTTGGATCGGTGGGACAGATTCTACCTTAAGATGTTTCGCTGCGAACCTCGCATGTAGCGTCTTGAGCCGATGCGAAACGTCGCATACATGCTGACAAACCCGGCCCGGCCGACGGAGCCGAAAATGCATGGCGGGAGCAAAGATCGTTGAAGGCGGCACGTCGCACGCCCGCAAGTGCGGGCATCATGATGTATCGGCGCTCGGGCGCGCGACTGGAAGTTCTGCTCGTGCATCCCGGCGGGCCTTATTGGCAGCGCAAGGACGAGGGCGCCTGGTCGATCCCGAAGGGGGAGATGGACGGCGAGGAGGATGCAATCGCCGTGGCGCGCCGCGAATTTGCCGAGGAGACCGGCGTCGTCCTTGATCAGCCGCTCGAACCGCTGGGCGAGATCCGCCAGCGCGGCGGAAAGCGCGTGATCGCTTTCGCCGTCGAAGGCGATCTCGATGTGCACGCTATCAGCAGTAATACGTTCGAGATCGAGTGGCCGCCAAGAAGCGGGAAGATGCAGGCATTTCCTGAGATCGATCGCGCCGAATGGTTCGATCTCGGGGCGGCGCATGCGAAGATCCTCGAAGGCCAGCGGCCGCTGCTCGATCGCCTCGCCGAGCTTGTCGGCTATCAGGGAGGAGCCCATGAGCGACCGCTTTGATCTCGCGCGCTTTGTTGATGCACAGGCTCCGGTTTATCGGCGAGTTGCGGCGGAGCTCAGCCGTGGCCGCAAGCAAAGCCACTGGATGTGGTTCATCTTCCCGCAGCTTGCCGGTCTCGGGTTCAGCGCGATGGCGCAGCGTTTTGCGATCGCCTCCCGCGACGAGGCGATCGCCTATCTGAAGCATGATATCCTGGGACCGCGGCTGCTCGAGTGCACGCGTCTGGTCAACGCCGTCGAAGGCAAGACCATCCGGGAAATTCTCGGCAGCCCTGACGATCTGAAGTTCCATTCCTCGATGACGCTGTTTGCCGCGGTGTCGGCCGTTCCCGAATTTCCCGCTGCGCTGAAGAAATATTATGGCGGCGAAGCCGACCCACGAACGCTTGAGCTGTTAGCTGGCTAAAGCTGAACCGACGTCATTCCGGGGCACGCGTCAGCGCGAGCCCGGAATCCATCGGGCCGCATGCGTAAGTGGAGAAATGGATTCCGGGTTCGCGCTGACGCGCGCCCCGGAATGACGGCGTGGGCTCACTCCGCCTTCGCCTGCATGCGCGACGGTATGATCCGGAATGCGCGGTTCTCCTTCAGCCATGCGGCGCGCTCGTCGCGCAATAGCGTGCGGCGGACCTTGCCGGAGTCGTCACGCACTTGCGCGTCCACGATTTCAAAGCTCTCCGGATGCTTGTAGCGGCTCAGCCGGTCGGCGAGGAAATCGCCCATGCCGTCGGCGATAGCCTGCGCGTCGACCGCCGGATCGCACTCGAGGATCGCATGGATGCGCTGGCCGAATTCGGGGTCGGGCAGGCCGACCACCACGCAGGAGCGCACGTCGGGATGCGCGCACACCGCAGCCTCGACTTCCGCCGGATAGATGTTGGCGCCGCCGCGCAGGATCATGTCGGCGAGCCGGTCGCCGAGATAGAGATAGCCATCTTCATCGAGCCGGCCGATATCGCCGAGCGACTCCCAGCCGTCGGCGCGGCGTTTCGGCTCGGCGCCGAGATAGTGATAGGTGGTGCCGGCGCCATCATTGGGCAGGAAATAGATCTCGCCGGTCTCGCCTGGAGCTGCGTCATTGCCGTCCTCGCCGATAATGCGCAGGCGCGCGGTCTCGCCGATCTTGCCGACCGAGCCCTTGTGCGCGAGCCATTCGACGCCGGAGATGATGCAGGAGCCTTGCCGCTCGGTGCCGCCATAGAGCTCCCAGATCCGCTCCGGCCCCAGCCACTCGATCCATTTCTCCTTCAGCCATGGCGGCATCGGCGCCGCCATGTGGAACACGACCTGCAGGCTGGAGAGATCGTAGCGGTTGCGCACCTCGTCCGGCAGCGACCAGATCCGGTGCATCATGGTCGGCACGAAATTGATCCATTGCACGCGCTCGGCCTCGATTTGGCGCAGCGTCTCCTCGGCGTCGAACTTGGTCAGGCCGGTGAGCCGTCCGCCGCCGAACAAGGCAAAATGCGAAACGATGAATGGCGCGTTGTGATACAGCGGCCCCGGATTGAGCAGGGAGGCGCCGAGCGGGATGCCGAGCGGCGGCGCCATGGTGGTGTCGACCACGGCGGGCAGATGATCGAGGATCACTTTCGGCCGCCCGGTCGAGCCGCCACTCGTCATCGCCTTCCAATAGCGTGAGATGGGTGCCGTGAGCGGCTCGTCTGAAAACCCTTCGGGCACGAAGCCGGTCGGCAGCGAGTTCGGCGCGTCCCAATCGGGCTCGCCGCCGACCACCAGCGCGGGCTTGAGGATATCGAGCACCGCGGCTGCTTCGCCGCGCGGCAGTCGCCAGGACAGCGAGGTCGGCGTCGCGCCGCACTTCCATACCGCGAAGGTGGTCTCGAAGAATGCGTTGCTGTTGGGCAGCCCGATCGCGACGAAGTCGCCGGGCTTGACGCCCTTGGCCGCAAACGCCCGCGCGCGGGCATTGGCACCGCGCTCGAGTTGCTCCCAGGTCAGCGTATCCTGTCCATGACGAATGGCGATCGTGCCCGCGGGCTGGCGTTCAGCATACCAGCGCGGCACGTCGGCGATCGGGATCAACATAAAGGCGTTTCCATTAAGTGGGCTGCTCACAGCCGCTTTTGTGTCGTGGATGATGTGGCGCGGCGCACTTCATCAACAGGAGGCGAGGCGAGTCAAGCCGCGGCTGAGAGTCATTGCTTGACGATCGAATCGGAATCGTAGGGTGGGTAGAGCGAAGCGAAACCCACCATTCTCACCGCTTGCTCCGACGTTGATGGGTTTCGCTTCGCTCTACCCATCCTACGGGATATCGGCCCGTCACAGCGCTTGTCTTACATGAGCGGTTTGGTGGACTCGGGCCAGAAATCACCGGCCGGACCAGCCGGCCGCAGCTTCTGCATCTGCTGCGCGGTACAGGTCTTCTTCTGTATGGTCTCGGTGGTTTTATGCCCGTCCTTCAACCGGTCCCTGATATTAATCGGAAACCGGCATTTCGCCGCATGCGACTCGACATAGCCGATCAACTTGATTTCGGCCTGGCCGTACTTGTCGATCAGCTTGCAGGCTTCGTCCGATGACGCGCGCCGGGCGGCGGCAGCCCTGATCCACCGACCCCGCTCCTCGACTTCTGCCCGCAGCGAACTAAATTCTTGCCTGCATTGGTCGGGGATTTCCTCTTGCGGAGCTACGGCGATGAGTGGCGCGCCGCCGGATGGGAACGGGCTCACGAAATTTGCCACGGGCGGGCTGCCATTCTCCGCCGGCTGGCCCGGCTGCGCTGCCTGGCCTGGCAGCGGCGCCGGAAACGCACTCTGCGCCCATGCATCATCTCCGATGAACGCAAGAATGGTAGCTGCCGTTAGCGGCGCAATCAGGCGGCGGAAGGTCAAGGCTCGTTCTCCGGCAGGATTGTGAGGACGTCCTAACGTTCGAGCAAAGCGTAGTTTCTCTTACGGTCTCTTCGCTCAGTTAACAATTGAATTCCGACGCAACGATTTCCTTCACGAGCGCGCAGCTGACGCTGCAGGACGCGATCCACCCTGTGGTTTGCGCGCGTAGATCCGTTCGATCTCCGCGGCAAAGCGATGCTCGAGTGCCGGGCGCTTGTTCTTTAGCGTCGGCGTCAACAGGCCGGCGGCAATGGTCCATGGCTCCAGCGTCCACCATACCGCGCGCGGTGTCGCATAGGCCGGATAGGCTTTGACGGCCTCGGCGATCCGTTTCACGAGGAATGCGGTTTCCGCCTCCGCGCCGCTGCCCGCGAGCCCGGCCTTCTCCCGCTCCCAGGCCTTCGCATTCAGCACCACGAGCGCCGCGAGAAAGGGCCGGTTCTCGCCGATCACCATGGCCTGCTCGAACAGGGGATCGGCGAGGATCGCGGTTTCGAGATCGACGGGCGCGATCTTCTCGCCGGTAGAAGTCACCAGGATGTCCTTGATGCGGCCGGTGATGCTGATGCGGCCGCCTTCGATGCGGGCCTGATCGCCGGTATGCAGCCATCCGTCGGCTTGCTTGATCCGATGCGTCTCTTCCGGCCGGTGCCAATAGCCGAGCATCACGTTCGGCCCTCGCACCAGCAGCTCCTGATCCTCGCTGATCCTGACTTCGATGCCGTCGAGCGGCCGGCCGACCGAGCGGGGATCGTTGTCGTCAGTGGTATTGACGGAGACGACGGGTGACGTCTCGGTCATGCCGTAGCCCTGCAGGATGTCCAGTCCGAGCGCGAGGAACAGCCGGATCACCCGCTCGCCGATCGCCGCGCCGCCACTGACGGCGACCCGCAGCCGTCCGCCGAACTGAGCCAGCACCTTGTCGGCGACCAGGCGCTCGAGCAGCGGCCAGACCATCCGGTCCAACAGCGACGGGCTGCGGCCTTGTTGCCGCGCATCAAAGCGTCGTCCACCGACGGCAATGGTAAGATCGAGCAATTCGCGTTCGAAGCGGCCGGCCGCCTCGCTGTGCTGCATGATCAGTGCATAGATGCGCTCATAGATGCGCGGCACGGAGATCAGCACTGTCGGCCGCACCTGCTTCAAATCATCGGAGAGCTGCTGCACCGATCGCGCATAGGCGACGCAGGCGCCGGCGGCGATCGGATAGTAGTAGCCGCCGGTGCGCTCGAACGTGTGCGACAGCGGCAGGAAGGACAGGAAGACATCATTCGCACTGGCGGCGATGCGCGCGTGGATCGCCTTGACGTTCGCCACGATGTTGCCGTGCGAGAGCATGACGCCCTTGGGGCGCCCGGTCGTGCCGGAGGTGTAGACGATCGCGGCAAGATCATCCGGCTGCAACGCCACGTCGTCTATGACGGCCTCGGTTGCCTGTCCACGCTCCAGCCAGGATTTCAGCGCCACGACGCGATGATCCGTCGCGGCCGGGTCTTTGGTGCCTTGCAGATCTGCGCAGACCACACGCTTGAGCGTGTCCGTCGGCGCGCCGGCGCTTGCAAGGATCCGCCAGCGGTCGATGGTGTCGACCAACAGCAGCGACGCCGCGGAATCCTTCAAGATGTAGACGATGCTTTCGGGATTATCGATCGCGTGCATCGGCACCGGCACGTGGCCGCGCGACAATGCGGCCTGGTCCATCGCGATGTGCTCGATGCCATTGGGCATCAGGATGGCGACGCGCTCGCCGGCCGCGAAACCCTCGGCAGCAAGCGCGCGCCGCCAGCGGTCGAACTCGCGATCGATCTCGTGCCAGGAATGGCTGACCCAGCGCCCGGCTGCCGCATCGAAATGCCGGTAGGCTTCCGTATCAGGCGTTGCCCGGATGCGCCAACGCAATAGCTCGGGCAGCGTACGGACCTGCGCAAGTGTGTCCAGTGCGCCAAGTTGCGGAATCGAATTGGCGCCGGACAGTTTCTCCATCTGCACATAGCCTCCCGACGACGTTAAGCATCAAACAAAACCATGGATTTGTCGCATGGGGACTACCTCAGATGTTTGAGCTAGCGCAAGAACGGGTATGTCGGCGCCGCTTGCGCGCCCGCAATGCCGGACTCACTCCTCCAGCGTGAATCCAACCCGCAGCGTGACCTGGTAATGGCGGACGGTGCCCTTCTCGATATGGCCCCGCGTCTGCACGACTTCGAACCATTTCATCTCGCGAATGGTCTTTGCGGCGCGGGCGATGGCGTTCTGGATCGCATCCTCGATGCTCTTCTCGGACGATCCGACGAGGTCCAGGATCTTATAGACGTGGTCCTTCTCGGTTGTCACAGGCATGGCAAACCTCCCTTGAAAGGCGCTTCCGGTTATTCGCGGCGCATCCGGATTGTTACTCCGTCCGCGCAGGATCAGTCGGCGTCGGCGCCGCGTCCAGTCTGAACGAGCTTACGGCTATTGGAGTTCCGCTCGCCTCACCGCTTGCCCCACAAAATGAGCCGGTGCTCATCGCCCGACGCACGTTATGACTGTTCGAGGTTTCCCGAGCGCGCTATCATCCCCAGGTTGTCGGTGTCTCCGAGACGATAGGTTCGGATCGTCGCGCCCAGGGGGAGCCTCATGAGATTGAGCGCTGTGGCCGTCGGCCTCTTGATCTGGTCCTGCCTTCCCGCCACCGCCGCGCAGACCGGCGCCGAGCTTTACGCGCAGCACTGCGCCCAGTGCCACGACGCCGGCGACCCGCAGAGCCGCATTCCCAACCGCGCCGCATTGCAGTCGATGGCGTTCGAGCATGTGCTCAGAGCGATCACGTCGGGGAGCATGGCTCCCATGGTCAAGGAGCGAACGGACGATGAGCGCAAAGCGATCGCCTCCTTCGTGACCGGCAAACAGGCTGGCGACGGCGCTCCCGCCGCCACGGCCGATGCAGCAGGGCACTGCGTGGAGGGCGCCCGCGGCTTTGACGGGGCGTTCGACCGGCCGCGATGGACCGGTTGGGGCGCGGATATCAACAACAGCCGGTTTCAGGCCGCCGAGATGGCGGGACTCAGGGCCGACCAGGTGCCACGGTTGCGCCTGAAATGGGCGTTCGGCTTTCCGGGCGTCTCAACTGCCAATGCCCAGCCGGCCGTGATCGGCGGCATGCTGTTTGTCGGCGGCGCCGATAGCAAGGTGCACGCGCTCGACGCCAGGAGCGGCTGCACGTTCTGGACCCTGACAACGGACGCGCCAGTACGCACCGCGATCAGCTTCGGTCCGCTCCCGGGGAAGAATGAGTTCGCGATTTTCTTCGGTGATGTCCGCGCCAACGCCTACGCCGTAAATGCAACAACGGGTGTACTGATCTGGAAGCAGAAGGTGGAAGACCATCCCGCCGCCCGGATTACCGGCACGCCGGCGTTGTTTTCGGGCGTCCTCTACGTTCCGGTCTCCTCCATCGAGGAAGCGACGGGATCGCGGGCCTCCTACGAATGCTGCACGTTTCGAGGCAGCGTGGTGGCCTTGGACGCGGCGACCGGCGGGCCGATCTGGAAGTCGTACACGATCCCGGAAGCGCCAGCTCCGACGACCAGGAATGCCGCGGGGGTGCAGCTTTACGGTCCCTCTGGTGCCTCGGTCTGGTCCGCGCCAACGATCGACGTGAAGCGCCAGGCGCTGTACGTCGCGACAAGCAACTCCTATTCAAACCCACCGGCAGATACCAGCGACGCCATCCTCGCGTTCGACCTGAAGACCGGCCGGATGTTATGGCATCGGCAGGCGACCCCAAAGGACAGCTATGTTGTGGCCTGCTTCGGCTATGACAAGACCAACTGTCCGGAAGACCCCGGTCCGGACCACGATTTCGGCCAATCGCCAATCCTGGTGAGCTTGCCGGACGGGCGCCGCATGCTGGTGATCGGGCAGAAGTCCGGGATCGTCCACGCCTTCGATCCCGACAACGAGGGCAAGATCCTCTGGCAAACGCGGGTCGGCAAGGGAGGGCCGCTGGGCGGCAGCGAGTGGGGCTCAGCCGCGGATCAGGAGCGGATCTATGTCGCGAACTCCGACGTGCGGTTTCTTCGCGACGGCACAAGGCGTCTCGATCCGAACGCAGGCGGCGGTCTGTTCGGGCTGAATCTGGCGGACGGCAAGGTCACCATGCAGGTGGCGCCGGTCTCCTGTGGTGACCGCGAGCGATGCAGTCCAGCCCTCTCCGCGGCCGTTAGCGCAATTCCAGGTGTTGTCTTCTCCGGCGCCGTGAGCGGCTATCTGCGCGCCTATGCGACCGACGATGCGCGCCTGCTCTGGGAATTCGACACCGCGCGCGACTATGAGACGGTGAACGACGTCCCGGCGCACGGCGGCGCCATTGATGGGCCCGGCCCGGTGATTGTGGACGGCATGCTCTATGTCAATTCGGGCTATGCGCAATGGAGCGGCATTCCCGGCAACGTGCTGCTCGCGTTCGAGGTGAGCCGGCCCTGATATGCGGATGCAGAAAACATCGCGCGCCGGCCAGAGATCGGGCGCGTTACGAACGTAACAGACTGACGATCCCGTGAAATCGAGCTGAAACTCCGCGCGACCAACATTCCCCTTTCATAAACCGGGGCATGTAGAAAAGCGGAGACTGTACGATGAGGGCAGAGAACAGCGCCAAGAATCTTTCCGTTGGCCCCGCAATCGGCGAAATCCCGATGCTTACCGTGGAGGAACTTGAAGCGGATACTCACGGTGTGTTCCGCACCTACCGCAAGGAATACCCAGTGGTGCTGCACGAGACCGGCGGATATTTCGTGCTGCGCTTCTCCGATGTTGACCGTCTGAGCAAGGATCCGCGCTTCCTCCCCAGCGGAACGAGCTTTCCCGAGATCCAGGGCTTCAGCAGTGGAACGATATTCGATGCATTCGACTATGGCATGCTGACGGCCGACGGCGATGTGCATCGGCGCCGCCGTGCGCCGTTCTCACGATTATTCGCTGCCCGCGCGATCAATGAGATGCGTCCAAGCATTCGCCGCGCGGCCTCGGACCTCATCGAGGAGTGGTACGGAGATGGCGAAGTCAATTTCTTCGAAGAGTTCGCAGCCAAACTGCCCGCCCGCATCATTGCCGATCTTTTGGGACTCCCGCGCGAGGACATCCCGGAGTTTATGCTGCTGGTCTATGTGGTGTCCAAGGTCTTCTTTCTCGGGCTGAGCCCGGACGAAGTCGTCGAGGTCGAAAAGGCAGGGCAGCGACTACGCGAGTATGTCGATAAAGTCCTCGACGAACGTCGCCGCGGGCCGCGCGGGGATTTCCTGTCCGCGTTCCTGGCTGCCGCGACCGAAGCGGGTGAAATGTCCCCCGAGGAGATGCTTTACCAAATTTTCCAACTGATCGTCGGTGGCACCGATACCACCAGGGTCGCGATCGCAGTACAGGTCGCTCTTCTGCTTCAGCATCGCGAGCAATGGGAGCAGGTGTGTCGCGATCCGGATCTGGTTTCAGGCGCGGTCGCCGAAGCGATGCGCTTCGAGCCGAGCGTCGGGGGGACCGCAAGGGTCACGAGCGAGGATGTCGATGTTGGCGGGACTGTCATCCCGGCCGGCCAGCTTGTCACGTTATCGACCATGTCGGCCATGCGTGACGAGATGACCTACGATCGCCCTGATATCTTCGATATTCATCGCACCAACCAGCCACGGCTGCATCCGATCTTTGGCTATGGCGCGCATCGGTGCATCGGCGAGGCGATCGCCCGCGCCGAATTGGAGGAAAGCCTCAGCGCGATCGCTGCCCGCATACCGCAGCTCAACCTCGATGTAGCGCCGAAAATCAGCGGCCATTTCGGAATCCGCCGCGCCGACACCATGCGGCTCTCCTGGAAGCCCTAAAACGGTCGGGCAAAGGTCCGCGCTACAGACGCCGGCGCGACCGCAATTGACTGGATAACCGGCGGCTGCGGTCTGCCAATTCGTCCGTCTCGAGGTCGACGGCGGCGGAGGCCAGGCGATAGCTGCCGATCCTGCCGATGACGTCCGCGGCCGAGACCTGTGGCCGGGCTCCGTTGGAGTCGCGCGGGAGGGATGGGCTTCCGATCGTCCGCCTGGTCGCCGCGTCAACGCAGACTGCCTGGTAAGCCTCCCTCCGCGGCTTGAGGACGATCACACAGTCCCGGTTGGCCGAGTAGGACACGCGGAAGCTCAAGTAAGAGACGGTCATCGTCGGTCCTGTTCACGGGCAAAGTTCCGCCATTCGCAGACGAGGACGCCTGCGGCCATTGCTTCGCGGGATTGGGAAGGGATTTACGTGTTGGTTTCGCTAGCCCGCAGTGCCGAGGCGTGCGAGCGGAGTGTAGGTCGGGTGCTCATGACCCGACACGTAACGCAAATCCTTGAAAAGTCGCTTCGAGATATCTCTAAAATTGGATGCAACCGCGAGATCGTCGTCGGCCGGGGAGGCTCGCTAGGCTAACCGCGACCGACAAGATGGGCTGCAGAGCGCCAGGCGTGACGCGACAGCGCTTCGAGGCTTCGAACCGTTTCGACGCGAACGAGCGCCGCGTCGGCGGTCAGCGTTCCATTGGCGACCGCGCCCAGCGTCGCGCTGCGGTGGGTGCGCAGCATTTCGCCAAGTTGCGTCGCACAACGCTCGAGCTCGGGCATGGCCTCGTTAGTCGAAACCGCGCGCGGACCGGCCATGACGTCGGCGCCATGTGAGGCTGGCATGACCTGCGGCGATCCGGCGGCGCGGGGCGCCGCCACGCCGCGCGCGATCGCGGCCGCGCTTCGCATCGCTTCTGCGCATAGCTCTGCGGCGCGGATGTCCTCCGGTCCGCCACCCACCGAGCCGAAATTGATTCCGCTATTCGCCATTTCCGTCAGTCGAGATGCGTGGTCGAGTGCGTGCAGTGTGCTCGTGAGACGCTGTTGCTCGTCGTCGGTCTCAGGCGGTCCGGTCACATCCGACAGGAATATTTGTGCCTGGCGCAAGGCATCGGCCGCATCCTGCACCGATGCGGCGTCCTTCCCCAGACGGATCGGTTCAGCGCGGCCGGCCAGCGCCGCCTCGATCGAAGCGCATACTGTTGCGAGCGCGCGCGCGATCGTTCGCCGCACCGCTTCCACCGCCACGATCGGGCTCGCAAGCGCGGAAGGATCGAGGCACCGCGTGAGCGGCGAGCCACGCTCGGGCAGAATACGCTCGACCAGTCGCGTGAACCAGTTGACAAACGGCAGCAGCACCACCACGCCGACAACATTATACGCCGTGTGATACCCGGCCAGCAACGTGACGCCATCGACGGTGCTCGAGGCACGCACGAGCAGAGGGATGACGACGGGGAAAAGCACCAGCGCGATAACGGCGGCGATAAGCTTGAAAAGGACATAAGCGATGGCCAGCCGCTTGGCCGTGGTGCTTGCGCCAATCGCGGCCAGGCCGGAACTCGTCGCTGTTCCGATGTTCTGGCCGATGATCAGCGCACAGGCCTGGTCCAGCCCGACCGCACCGGCGAAGTAGGCGGACAACGTGACCGCGACGGCGGCCGTTGACGACTGCATCAGCGCGGTCATCACCAGCCCGACCACGACCAGCACCAGCACGCCGAACAGGCCCGACCACCACCCGGCTTCGGGACTGGCGAGAACGGCAGGCAGGTCCGCCGGGTGCAACCGTTCGGCCAGCCCGCCCATGCCCTGCTGCAGGGTCGTCAACCCAAAAAGCACAAGCCCGAACCCGGCCAAAGCGGCGCCCATCCCGGATATTCGCCCGCGAGCCAGAAGCTTGGTCAACGCGCCAACAAAGATCATCGGCAGTGCCGCGGCGGTGAGCGAGACGCGGACGCCGATGAGCGCGACCAGCCAGCCGGTCCCCGTGGTGCCGACATTCGCCCCGAAGACGAGGCCCAACCCTTGCTGGAACGTCAGCAGGCCCGCGCTGACGAGACCGATCGTCGTCATGGTCGTTGCGCTGGAGGACTGCACCAGAAGCGTGACGATAGCACCCCAGAAGGAGCCGTGCAGCGGCGTCGCCGCCGCCTTGGCTAGCACCGTGCGCAGGGCGGACCCGGCCAGCGCCTTCAGGCCGTCCGTCATCACGGTCATGCCAAGCAGGAAGAGGCCGACGCCGCCGAGTGTTGAGATGGCCATAGACATGCGGGCTCCTGACGATCAGGCCAGCTCCCGCACTCTAGCGCAGTTGGCGCGCGAAGGCAGCCGACAAGGCCCGCAATGTGCAACCGGCGCGCCGGTGCCCTGTTTCTCGCGGCTACGCAGCAAAGTCCGTGCTTTTCCAAAACACCTGACGTCTGTGAGTGAACCAAGGATTCGAATATCTGCGGAAGAAGACGGACGACGAGCGGCGACGGCTCCGGAGATGGACCCGAGGCGCGGAACACGATGCCGAACGTCCGCCGTGGACAAGAGGCTGCGCCAAGCATTGTGGCGCACGTCGGGAGAGGGGCCCGGTATTCGCTGTGGCGCTCGGGGGGCGGTTCAACGCTGGGTGGACTTCGCTTCCTCGTCGTGAACGATTTTAGCCAGACCGTAGGCTAGTATTGCATCGTCGTTTCTTCCTAATTTTTTCAAGATAACACCGAGCGAGTGCCAGCGCGTGGCCTCCCGTGGCTCGAGGATGATCGCCCTCAACATGCAATTCAGGGCGGCATGAGTTTGGCCATCTTCGTCCAAGCGGACGGCGCGTTCTGCCTGTCCGGAATGAAAGTAAGGGTATAGATAGCACAATCTGTCGAAGCACTCGCGTGCCGAACCAGCCTTGCCTTGTTCGAAGGCCCGATTGATGAAGTCGTCGATCTCGTCAGCGCAAATGCTGCGATACAAACCGCGCAGGGCAGACTCGGCTTCGTCTGGATTAAATTTGCCGACGGCTCGAAATAAATCGACCGCCTCCCGTGACATATCCTCTGATCCTATTTGTGCATACTTTTGATTGTACTGAGCAGAGATCGCCTCCAAACGCTCAATATCGCCGATCTCTTCCGACGAACTTTCGGAGAAAGTGATCTGCCCATTCCGCGACGGAGCTTGCTTGCAGAGCAACTGGATCACCGCGTTCTTCATCGCGAGATCTCTGGAAGAGCCGATAGATTCCAGGAACTCTGCAAGACTGGGAGCGTTTTCGATCTCGTCCGGCTGAAATAGTTCGACCCGGCTAAACATATAAGCGTCGTCGTGAAGCAGCGTTGGCCCAGCAATGGGAGCCAGAGTTTCTGAAATCCGCGCCCATCCATCCGGCAAGGGATGCTCTCTGATTCCGAATTCCGTGACGAGATGCTGCAGGCATGTAGGTACCAGTGCCCGTTCATCGAGCATGCGGTCTTTCCAATCCGCCGTCTTGCCACTCAAAAGGCAGCAAGCGGTCGCGCACATCGTGAAATCTGACGTATATTTGAACGTGAGGAATTGGCCACTCCATATTCGAAAGAGCCTTCCGAATCCGCCTGCGTCGGCCCTGATCTCTTCAAGACGCGTCAATTTCGTAACGAACTGCAATTCGTCCTGAACCTGGAATTCGTGAAAGACCGAAACGACGGTGCTGAGCATTGGATGAAGGGCCATTTGCCCGAGCAACCACGCATCGTAGGAATCGGCACTCAACACTTGGTCAATTTCACTTTCCGCTCGGTCGAGAAGCAGCGAAAGATCGTCGGTCAACTCGGGTCGAACCGCTGGTTTGTCGAGATTGAATTCCTTGAACTGCGCGCGCGTCCATTCCGACGCACTCGACGGCGCGCGCTCGAGGAAGAAGTCAGCCAGGTCGGAGTCATCGTGAACGCAGCGGCGAGCCCTGAGTAACCAAATCATCGCCTGTATGGCCACCAGCCGGTCGACGATCACGCCTTTGACCTGAAGATCGATGACGTATTGAATTGCCGCATCGATACCGCCTGGGCTCTTCACGAGCCACAGGGCGGCTCTGACAACCTTCAGAATCATCGCCGATTGCGGACTTTCTCCCAATTGAAGATTCCAGCTCAGGTACCATGAGTTCAGGTGCCGTTCGAGCGGAACGTTTCCCGACGGTTCAAACACGCCAGCGGGTGGGGCAGTCGGCGGCCAGTCCAAAGTATTATAGATGATGGGATCACCTGATGCGATCGGCTCGCGCGATGCTTCCGGATCAATGTGGTCCAGCGCTGCTAGCAGCATCTTGAGGAATGCCAGTCGCGGAAGAATTGCCGAATTGAGAACCTCAGATGCTCTTGTGGAGTGATTGGCGAGGATTCCGAAAGCTCTCATTTGCCCAAAGAGGCTCTGGGCTATGTGCAGGATGGGCGAGCCGCGAAGTTGCACCATCGCTTACTCCTTCGCTTTCTTCCCGAATGCCTTTCCGACAACCGGAATCAATGCAAGCAGGTCCCGGCGTATGTCCCAGAGCGCCCGAAGGAGGATCGTGAGATGCTCCCGAACCGAAATGCCTTCGCTTCGAGAATAGGGGATGCCTCTTAGGGCCAGGAGTTCGCCTAACGCCTGAGTAAATGCCTTGTCCTCGGTGCGGGCTTTCCAGGAGTCATTGATAAGGCCCCAGAGTTTTCTGAGACGGTCGGTCACATCAGCCTGTACCCCGGAATTGAGCGGGACGAACACGGCCTCCTTGCCTGTAAGGCGCTCAGCAATCACCACACCGGGAAAGATGATTTGATTGTTGGGAAAAAGGCTTCGTGCGAAAGCAACAACCGGGCTCTCGGTCCGAATTGCTCCTAGTCCATCGATCTTGACGTCGCGAACGACTCGGGACTTAGGTGCCCCTTCGTAAAGGGCGAAGACATTTGGTCCGGTGTCGTTGGCGATGGAATCGCTCTTCAAGTATTGAAATACCGAGACATCGATCTTCTCGTCGACCAAAACGATCGCGAAAATGCCAGCATGACGCGCTTCCAGCTTCGCCAGCGCTTCTGAACTCAAAAGGTCCTCGGCGGAGCGGATTTCACCGGAAAAGTTCTTCGTCCCTGGCTCCGCGGATAACGCTTCAAGCAGAGGCCTTAACGGTTCAGCCATGATCGCGGGGCTCCCAATTCTTGGTGCTGTGCCGTTACTCGAATTCAGCTAGCGCGAGTTCTCAAGTAGCGTGAGACTACCATAAGTTGTTTATGCTTGCAGTATCGATTCCGGATCTATCGAAACTTCGTGTCCCGGAGCGTCCGGAAAGCCGAAAAATCTCAATGATTCCGTAGCCGGTGCGACACATAAAAAGGTCGCATGGGACTCAAAAGAGCATCCAGGATGAGCATGATGATCCGAACGGCTTTCTCATTTGTGGCTCTGCTGGCCGTGGTCCAACCCGCGATGGCCTGCCGTCACGTGCAGTGGCATACGAGCACCCTGTTGGACTCGCTGCCGGCGGGGGCCCGGGACGAGCCGGTCATCGCGCGCGTCGAGCCGATTCAGCTCTTGAGGCCACCATGGGTCAACGGCGACGACTGGAGATCGACGCCTCTGATCAGAGTACGCGTGATTGAAGCCATCAAAGGCGTGCAGGAGGGGCAGACATTCGTCGTTGATAGCCGTGGCACGTCTTGCGACCAAGCCTTTCCCCGGAACGATCCGAGATTCCAGGCTTACATGATCAACTGGCGTCCCTACATCGTGGGCCGCTTCGAATCCAGCAATTCCGGTGAAGTCTTTCGTGGCGCGTGGAGGCGAGACCTGGCGACCGGCGAGCTCTTGTTTGCGCCCTGATGATCGCGCCGCGCTTCGTTAGGGACTCACCAAGATCGTTCTGAGGTTGCAGATCTGGCCGCAAATCATCCCCTCACGCGCCGCATCGTCATCGAGTGGCGGAACCGCGAGGCCGGGTGCGTATTGATGGCGACCTGCGCGATCTTTCCCGTCGCCAACTTGTAGGTACGCTGCACTTCCAGCGCCGTCGTTCCAGCTTTCACTTTCAGTCCGCTCGCCAGGGCGGGCGAAATCAAAGCCGCGGCGATCTCCTGGTGAACTTCGACGATGCTTTGGCCGAACAGATCTTCGATCAAATGGAAGATCGGCCCTCTGTGGCGCTGCAATAGCCGGCCGACCGCGGCAAACTCTCTGTTGATATAGACCTCGGTCCAGCATACGGGAAGTTCGCTGCCCTCGGTGTGGCGGAAGCCGCGGACCGAAAGCCAATGTTCGCCGCTTGCGATTCCGGTCCGCGCGGCGAGCTTGTCGTCGATCTCGATCATTTCGATCGTGTCGATCGCGAAGCGCACGCCGGTCGCGAAGGCCACGAGGTCGTTGATCGACATGACCTCGTGGACAAAGGAATCGGCGGGTCGGGGAGGGACGACCGTCGTGCCAGCGCCTTGACGCGAGGAGACCAGATTGTCCTCGCGCAGTCGTCTCAGGGCTTCCCGCACCGTGTAGCGGCTGACCGCGAATCGTTCGCACAGCTCCTCTTCGGTCGGAAGCTGCGATCCCACAGGATAGACACCGCTTACGATGTCGTCCTTCAAGGCACGGACAACCTGGAGATAGAGTGGTTCGTCGGACTTGACGTTGGCCGGCGCACGGCTCGGCGGCCTGCCTTTCGGCGTGCCGCTGCGACGTGCCTTCGTGTCAATCTTCGATCCCATAACCTCTCTTGGCGATCAGCGCGGTGCGCTCGAAGCTGATGAACTGTGTCCCGTCAGCCTTTTTGCCGATTGTGCGGACCGTGACAAGTCCTTGTCCGGGCCGCGAGGTCGATTCTCGCTTCGCGAGCACCTCCGATTCTGCGTAGATCGTATCCCCGACGAATACGGGGGCCGTCAGCTTGATGTCGTTCCAGCCGAGATTGCCGACAGCTTTCTGGCTGATGTCGCTGACGCTCATACCGACCACCATCGACAGGGTCAGGCAACTATTGACCAGCGGCCGCTTGAACTCCGACTTGGCGGCATATTCTTTGTCGAAATGCAGGGGATGGGTGTTCATCGTGATCAGGGTGAACCAGGTGTTGTCGCTTTCGGTAATGGTGCGGCCGGGCCGGTGCTCATAGACATCGCCAACGTTGAATTCGTCATAGTACCGTCCAAAGCTTTCGCGGTAGCGCTGGGGGCCGGTCTGATCGTAGCTTTGCATGCTGTCACTCCGAAGCTGGGATGTCGTTGAGGAATGCGGCCGTGTGCTCACCCAATCCAGGTTCATGCAGATTGGGCTGGGCGGGCTCGTGACGGAAGCGGATGGGGGGACCGACATGACGTCGGTTCAGCTCATCGCGCCGGATCATCCCGCGTGCGATCAGGTTCGGGTGCGCCAAAGCTTCAGGCAGGGTGTTGACACGGCCATAGCAGACATCGATCGTCGCAAGATACGCGTTCCATTCCGCCAGCGTCTTCTTGCGGAATTCAGCGGCGAGGAAGTCCATGACAGGCTCTTGATGTGGCCCCGGACCCTGCAGGCACGGTTCGGCCAGATCCGGCCGACCGAACGCGCCGAGCAGGTTGTGAATGAATTTGGGCTCCTGCCCAGCGAGGACGAGATAGCGGCCATCAAGCGTTTCATAGGGGCGATAGAAGGCGGCGCCACCGGTCGTGCGTTCGTGCGCCGGAATCGGTTGGCGGTTTTCCGCAAATGCAGACCCCAGGATATTCAACATCCCTCCGACCATGACCTCGTGCATGCTGATATCGATGTAGTCGCCGACTCCTGTCTGTTCGCGGCGCAGCAGCGCCATCAGGACGCCGGACAATCCCTGAAGTCCGGCGAGAACGTCGGCGGCGGGAATGCCGGGCATCGCCGGCTTTTCGTCATTGCCCAGCGTCATGCTGAGCAGACCGCTTTCAGCTTCCAGGGCCAGATCGTGCGCCGGCCGGCCGCGCAGATCGCCATCCTGCCCGAATGCGCTGATCGAGCAATAGACAATGCGTGGATTGCACGCTCGCACAGCCTCGTAGCCGACGCCGAGGCGGTCCACTGTCCCCGGCCGGAATGACTCGACGAAGACGTCGGCCGTCTCGCAAAGCGAGAGCAGGGCGTCGCGTTGAGCGCGATCCTTCAGGTCGAGCACAACGCTGTTCTTGCCGCGATTGAGATTGCGAAAGAAGACCGTGCTCGGCCCGTCGGAAAGCCCGATGTGCCGGCCGGGATCTCCCTCGCCGGGGGCTTCGATCTTGATGACCTCAGCGCCATGGTCGGCCATTGCCAGGGTGAGGTACGGGCCCGGCAGAAACACCGAGAGGTCGATGACGCGGATACCTTCGAGCTTCATGGAGAACGGACCGGTGCAGTCGGGCGCGCTCTGCCGACATAGGTCGGATTGTCGGCTCCGTATGGCGAGCAAGCTGCCTGGCTCGGGCGCTGCCCATTGATCTTGATCGGGTTCGCAAGCACCCGCATGTTCGGCTTCGCCGGGTGCGAGATGACATTGATCATCCCGGAGGTCTGGAGGAAGGGATTGTCGAGCGCCTGCGCCAGATCAAGCACGGGGGCGACGGGCAGCACGCCATTGAGCTTGCCAAGCCAGTAGGACGTCGAATGTCGGCGCATATCGGCATCGATGATGGAGGTCAGCTCATCGCGATTGGCCTGACGCAAGGCCTGGGTAGCGAAGCGTGGATCGGAGGCAAGGTCCTTCCTTTCGATCGCCTTGATCAGCTCCCCCCAGAACTTGTCGGTCATGCACATGATGAACAGCCAGCCGTCCGAGGTCGGAAAGGTCTGGACCGGAGCGACGGAATAGTGGGCGCTGCGTGGTTGCCGCGAGGAAATGTGGCGCTCGTTAAGATACCAGGTCGCGACATAGCCGAGCTGGTGCAGCGCGACGTCGAGCAGGCAGGTGTCCACGTCGCAGCCTTTGCCGGAACTGCGGGCCTGAATGATCGCGGAGAGGAGCCCCACGGCTGCGGTCAGTCCGGTGGTCTGATCGATGATCGAAGGAGCCCCGAGGCGCGACGGCGGGCCGTCAGGCTCGCCGGTCAGATGCATGAGGCCCGCTTCCGCCTGCATCAGGTAATCATAGCCTGGCCATGACGCGCGATCGTTGTCCCGCCCGTAGGCCGAAAGATGGACGCACACGATGCTTGGGTTGACCGCCGCCAGTGAGCTGTAGTTGAGGCCGAGCTTCGAGGGCAGGTCGCCCCTCAAGTTGTTGAGAAGGGCGTCCGCGCCCGCCGCCAATTCCCTCAGCGCCGCCCTTCCGTCTTCGCTGCGCAGGTCGATGGCGACACTCTTCTTGTTGATATTGAAGGCCTGGAAGTACTCGCTGTCATTGGTACCCAGCATGAACGGGCCGGTCTTCCGCGACGGGTCGCCGCCGATCGCCGCGTTCTCGATCTTGATGACTTCAGCACCGAGATCGGCGAGCAGCATGGTGGCGTAGGGACCCGCGCCGAACTGTTCTACCGAGACGATGCGCACACCCTGGAGTGGCTTCATAGCGCGGGGTTCCTCTTGATGAGCTGCTTGGAGATGATGATGCGCTGCATTTCGTTGGTGCCTTCGCCGATGCAGGTTAGCGGCGCGTCGCGATACAGGCGCTCGATGTCGAATTCCCGCGAATAACCATAGGCGCCATGGATGCGCATGCCTTCGATCGCGTTCTCGAGCGCGGCTTCGCTTGCGAAATACTTGGCCATGCCCGCCTCCATGTCGCAGCGCTCGCCGCGGTCGAATGCCTGGGCAGCGTCGAGCGTGAGCAGCCGCGCGGCACGCGCGCGGGTTGCCATTTCGCCGAGCTTGAGCTGAATGGCCTGATGCTCGCAGATAGGCTTGCCGAAGGTCTTGCGGATCTGGGCGTATTCGGCAGCGAGTTTCAGCGCCCCTTCCGCGATGCCGACGCCCCGCGAAGCGACGTTGATACGGCCCAGTTCCAGTCCTCCGGTGGCTTGAAAGAAGCCCTGGCCTTCGACGCCGCCGATCAGGTGATCGGCGGGCAGGCGATAATTCTCGAAAATCAATTCTGCGGTGTCGATCGACTTGTAGCCGAGCTTCGGCAGCTTGCGGCCGACCGTGAAGCCTTCCTGCTTCGGCGCAATGAACAGGCTCATGCCGTTATAGCGCGGCTGGGCGTTGGGGTTGGTCTTGACCAGCATTGCGAAGCACGAGCCTTCGGCGCCGTTGGTGATCCAGGTCTTGGTGCCGTTGATGACGTAATGGTCGCCGTCGCGCCTGGCGTTCATCCGGATGCCCTGCAGGTCGGTGCCGGCATCCGGTTCGGTCAGCGCCAGCCCGCCACGAATCTCGCCCGAGGCGAGCTTCGGCAGCCACCGCGACTTCTGCTGCGAAGTGCCGAATTTCTGGATCGCCAGAGCGAGCATCAGGTGCGAGTTGATGATGCCTGTGATCGACATCCATACGGACGAGATGCTCATGACGATCTTGGCATAGATTGATGCTGACAAACCAAGGCCGCCATATTCAGGCGCGATGACCGCCCCGAACAGGCCGAGCTCCTTCATCTGCTCGACGACCTGATGCGGATAGCGATCGGCGTGATCGTACTCGCGCACGATCGGCTTGAGCTCGCGCCCGACCCAGCGCTCGATCGTGTCCAGGATCTGGCTTTCTTCGTCCGCGCCCATCGGCGTGTAGCTACCAAGCGCCTGCGTCATCGGGCGAATCCTCCAAAGTTGTACGGACAAATTATCCGCTTCTGGCAAATTGATCTATAAACGCAGCCTTGACGACAAGTAAAGTAGCAAGTAGTTGTCAGGACAAAATTGGGATCTTGATCGGGGAGGAATTATGTCGCGCATGCAATCCGGCCATCCTGAATCGTTCAATGCATCGCGCCGCGCTTTGTCGCTGCCCGTGGTGGTTCTTCCATGCCGGTAGCGGATCTTTTGATCGGCGGGATTTTGCTCGGCGGCGTCTACGCCTTGATGGCGTGCGGGCTCAATCTGATCTTCGGCGTGATGCGGGTGATCAACTTCGCGCATGGCGACATTCTTGCGATCGCCGCGCTGTCCACTGTCTCGATCGCCGTCGGTTTCAAGCTGCCGTTCTGGGTCGCCATCGTAGTGGTCCCGCTCGGTTGCGCGGTGTTCGGCGTCCTCATTCATCTTCTGATCCTGCGGCGCATTGAGGGGGCGCCGATGATCATGTCGCTGCTTGCGACCTACGCGCTGTCGACGATACTGGTCAACGTGGCGATCCTGATCTGGGGCGGCGGCTACAGCGGTCTGCCCGGCGTGCTCAGCGGATCGCTGCGCGTCCTCGGCGTCAACGTATCGATCTCGCGGCTGGTGTCGTTCGCCTGCGCGATTGGTGTCAGCCTTGCCGTATGGTGGTTGCTCGAGTTCACCCGCTTCGGTCGCGCGGTGCGGTCGGTGTCGCGTGCGCCGGAGCTCGCGAGCATTTCCGGCATCGCCATCGAGCGGATTCGCCTTATGACCTTCGCGTTGGGCACCGCGATGGCCGGGTTTGCCGGCGTTCTCGTCGCGCCCGCGTTTGCCGTCGATCCGCAGCTTGGCTCGCGTTTCATCATCAAGGCCTTCGCGGTCATCATCGTCGGCGGCATGGGTAGCTATCCAGGCGCCATTGCCGCCGCGCTGCTGCTTGGTGTGATCGAGGTTGTCGGGAGCTATCTTGCCGGCGCGGTGATCGGCTCAGCCTTCCTGTTCCTGTTGATGCTGGCTGTACTCCTGGTTCGCCCGCGCGGACTGCTTGGTGCGGGAATGCGCGTATGAACCGTATGAAGAAGGTCAATTCCCTCGGCGTCGCGGGTGTGGCCGGCGTCGCCGCACTCGTTCTGCCTCTCATCGGCTCCGACTATGCCGTCTCCTTTTCCATCCAGCTCCTGATCTTCCTGGTGCTGGCCTATTCCTGGAATTGGATCGGCGGATATGCCGGCTATACCCATTTCGGACAGGTGGGCTTCTTCGGCATCGGCGCATATGTCGGGTCGCTCCTGAACTTTCACTTGGGCGTGCCCTGGTATTTCGCCGCCATGATCGCGGGCCTTGCGGGAGCTTTAACCGCGATCCCGCTCGGCGGCGCCATGCTGCGGCTGAAGGGACCGTTTTTCGCCATCGGCATGTTTGGCCTGACGCGGGTGTTGGAAGCCTTTGCGCTCGGCTTCGACTCCGTTACCGGCGGCGGCACCGGCATCTATCTGAAGCCGGTCAGCGATCTCCGTCCGGTCTACTATGTCGTGGCGGCAGTGGCCGGGGTCATGCTGTTCCTGACCTGGAAGCTCGACAACTCCCGGCTCGGCCTCAAGCTGCTGGCGATCCGCGAGGACGAGGATGCCGCGGAGTCGTTGGGCATTCCAACCACGCGACTGAAGATCGGCACGTTCGTGGCGTCAGCGATCGCGCCGGCTGCGATGGGCTCGCTCTATGCGGTCTATCTCGGCTTCATCGATCCGCCCACCGCTTTCGCCCCCAATATCGAGCTCACCACCATTGCGATGGTGCTGCTCGGTGGCATGGGCACGGTGCTCGGGCCGCTCTGCGGTGCGGTCGTGCTCTCCGTGGTGAACGAATTGCTGTGGGCCAACTATCCTCAGATCTACCTGGCCTCGGTCGGCGTGATCATCTTGCTTGCGGTGCTTTTCATGCCGCGCGGCATCGTCAGCCTCGGCATGAAGACCGGCTGGGTCACTGTGAGCCGGCCGCTGTTTCGCCGGCTTGCCGCACGCCATGGCGAGGCGCTGTCATGAGCGACACAATCGTTGCCGTCGAGAAGGTCTCGAAGCGTTTCGCGGGCCGGATCGCGCTCGATTCCGTGGACATTGACGTGACGCGGGGTTCGATCACCGGCGTGATCGGCCCCAACGGTTCCGGCAAGTCGACGCTGTTCAACATCATTGCCGGCACGTTACGGCCCGACACCGGTCGCGTCCTGGTCGACGGGCGCAACATCACCTCGGCGTCGGCGGCGGAGATTTGCGGGCTGGGCGTTGCGCGCACCTTCCAGATCAGCCGACTGTTCGCGGAAATGACGGTGCTGGAAAATCTCGTGGCGGTCGCGCGCGGCCGTGACGATCGTGCAGCGATTGCGCTGGCAATGGAACTGCTGGAATTCCTGGAGATCGCTGATATCGCCGACCGCTGGGGAGCGGAGCTTTCCTACGGTCAACGCAAGCTCGTCGAGATCGCCCGGGCGTTGATGCTGCAGCCCAAGGTCATGCTGCTCGATGAGCCGTTCGCCGGCATCAATCCGCGCCTGCAGAACCGCATCGTCGAACATTTGAGGACGCTTTGCGCCAAGGGCATCACGGTGTTCTTCATCGATCATGAAATGCGCATCGTCCTGAACGAGTGCGATCTCGTCTACGTCCTGGCCGAGGGACGGTTGATCGCCCACGGCGATACCGCGACCGTCCGCAACGACGCCAGGGTATTGCAGGCCTATTTCTGAACAAAAAACCGCGCACAGTTGCAGGGAGGAAAGAGATGATATGGAGGTTCGTTCTGGCGGCAGCCGTAACCGTTGCCGCGCTTGCGCCAGCCGCCTTTGGCAACGCGGCTGAGCCGGTGCGGATCGGTGTGGCGTTGTCGCAGACCGGCAATCTCGCGGACTCCGCGGGGCCATATTTCAAGGGCCTCGACCTCTGGCGCGAACAGGCCAATGCTCGCGGCGGACTGGCCGGCCGCCCGATCGAGTTCGTCGTCTATGACGACCGCTCGGATCCGGCGACTGCGGCGCGGCTCTATGAGAAACTGATCACCAATGACAAAGTCAACCTCGTGATGTCCTCGCTGGGATCGGCGACCGCCGCCACGGGGTCGGCGGTGGCGGAGAAGCACAAGGTTATCATGATCAATGGCGGCGGCGCGGCTGAAGCCATCCAGCAGCGCGGTTTCAAATATGTATTCCAGACCGCCGCGCGGATCTCTTCCTATGCTGACGGCATCGTGCCGATAACGGGGAAGTACCACATCAAGTCGATAGCGCTGGTCTCGCGCGACTATGCCGCCGCACGCGACATCAGCAAGGCGATCAAGGAGTCGCTGAGCGGCAAGGACGTCAAGGTGGTGATAGACGAATATTTTCCGGCCGGCACTGCCGACTTCTCGTCCCAGATCGCCAAGGGACAGCAGCTACAGCCCGACCTTTGGATCGGATTGCTTTACCCAAGCGAGGCCATCGAAACGGTCCGCCAGTTTCACTCGATGAACTACATGCCGAAATTCTTCATCGCCAATGGCGTCTCGCAGGAGGATTTCATCACCTCCGCGGGGAAGGACGCTGAATATGCGCTCGGCATGTCGCTCTACGAGCCGTCGCTGCCGAGCGAAGGCAACAAGGAGTTCGTCAAGACCTACCGCGACAAATACGGCGTCGACCCCGGCTACTACGCGGCCTTTGGGTTCGTCGCCGGCACGGTGCTTGAGGCCGCTGTGAAGAAAGCGGGCTCGATCGACACCGAAAAGGTTCGCGAGGTTCTCACCACCTTGAAGCTGGGCACGGTGATGGGCAAGCATGAGGTCGATCCGACCACCTATATGCAGATCGGCGTACGCGGCCTCGTGGTTCAGGTCCAGAACGGAAAACGCGAGGTGATCTGGCCTGAGGAGTACAAGACCGCCGAGCCGAAATTGCCGATCCCCGCCTGGGACAAGCGCTGAGGTCCGCATGACCGTAATCCCTGCGCCACTTGAGGTTCGGAACGTCACGTCGGGCTATGGCGACGTCGCGGTCATCCGCGGCGCGAGCCTGGTTTTCCCGAAGGGTGTGATCACGACCATCGTCGGCTCGAACGGCGCCGGCAAGTCGACGGTGGTCAAAGTCGCGGCTGGCCTGCTGCGAGCCTGGAAGGGCAACATCAAGGTGCACGGCACCGACATTACCCGAGAGCCTGCCGACCGGCGGGTCTATCGCGGCATTGCTTATGTCCCGCAGGGCCGCATCGTCGTTCCGGAAATGACGGTGCGCGACAATCTGATGATCGGCGCGCATATTCTCGGCAACAACCGCGCGAGGATCGAGGCGGCGACCGAGCGCGTGATGCAGTTGTTTCCTGCACTCAAGCCACGCATGAAGCAGCAGGCCGATACCATGAGCGGCGGCGAGCAGCAGATGCTCGCAATCGGCCGGGCGCTGATGACGAGCCCCGAGATCATCATGCTTGACGAACCCTCGCTTGGCCTATCGCCGAAATTTGTCGATATCGTCTTCGAGCGGCTGATGTCGCTGCGTGACGAGGGCATGACCGTGGTGATGGTCGAGCAGAAGGCTTCGCACGCCCTCGGCATCTCGGACCGCGGCTATGTCATGCACCTCGGCCAGGTGGCCTGTGAAGGCAGCGCCAAGGATTTGCTGGCCAATGAGGATGTCAAGCGGCTGTTTCTCGGAGAGATCCCGGAAAGCATGAAGGCGCTGAGCTTCACCGATGCATGAAAAGTCAGAGTCCGCCAACGTCGCTTCCGTTGTCGATGAAGCCATTAACTCGCGCCAATCCGTGCGGGCTTTCCTGCCGACGCCGGTCGCGCGCTCCACCGTCGAGGAACTGCTGAGGCTCGCGAGCCGCAGCGCCAGCGGCAGCAACATCCAGCCATGGCGGGTTCGGGTGATCGCGGGGGACGTCAAGCAACGGTTGACGAAAGCGATCTTCGATGCCGTCGCGCGCGACGGCTTCGGGCCGTATCAGCGCGAATGGAACTATTACCCCGTTAACTGGCGCGAGCCGTTCCTGTCCCGCCGCCGCAAGATCGGCTGGGACATGTACAGCCTGCTTGGCGTCGCCAAAGGCGATTTCGAGGGCACGCAGCAGGCGCGGATGCGCAATTACGAATTCTTCGGCGCTCCCGTCGGCATCATCTTCACGCTCGACGAAGACCTGGAGATGGGGAGCTGGCTCGATCTCGGGATTTATCTCGGCACGCTCATGATCGCAGCACGCGGTCGGGGACTGCACACCTGCCCGCAAGCGGCATTCGCCGATTTCCACAAGATCATCCGGCCGATCCTCAACATTCCCGAGAAGGAGGTCGTCATCTGCGGGATGGCGCTCGGCCACGTCGATCCGGAGGCGTCGATCAACGCGCTTGTGACCGAGCGCGCGGCGCTGGAGGATTTCGTCACCTTCGAAGGCTTGTGAGGCCGCGATGTCGCTCAGTCTTCCCCAGAAGATGGTTGTCGCCGAAGTCGGCCCGCGCGATGGGCTGCAGAGCTTCGCAGGCTGGATCGACACCGACACCAAGGTCGCGATGATTGATCGCTTGTCCGATCTTGGGCTGCCGGTCATCGAAGTCTCGAGCTTTGCCCATCCGAAGGCCGTTCCGCATTTGCGCGATGCGGAGGAGGTGTTCGAGCGTATCAAGCGGCGGCCGGGAACGGTGTACCGTGCGCTGGTGCCGAACGCCCGCGGCGCCCAGCGCGGCACCAAGGTTCGGGTCGACGAGATGCTCGGCCTCATCACCATCAGCGCGACCTATACGCGCAAGAATCAGAATATGACGATCGACGAGGCGATCGCGCAGAACCTCGAATCGTTTCGGATCGCCGAAGCGCGATCAATCCCCTTCGTCATGGCGCTCGGCATGGCATTCTGGTGCGCTTATGAGGGATTGATTCCGGAAGACAATGTTATCGCCGTGGTCCGCCGCCTGCATGACGGCGGCGTGCGTCGTTTCTATCTCGCGGGCTCGCTCGGCATGGAGGATCCGGCGCACGTCAATCGCCTGTTCTCCCGCCTCGTCGAGCTGTTTCCGGATTCGGCCTTCGGTTTTCACATCCATAATCTCGCGGGAATGGCGACGGCCAACATCCTCGCCGCGCTGGACGCTGGCGTTGCATGGCTGGAGGGCGCGATCTGCGGGATCGGCGGCGGCATCGCAATGCCGACCAAGCTCGGCTCGGTCGGCAATTTTCCGACTGAGGATCTGGTCGCGATGCTGGATGAGATGGGGATTGCGACGGGGATCGATCCGGAGCAAGCGGTGCTCGCGTCGCATGAGATCGCACGACTGCTGCGAATCGAGCCGAAGAGCCATCGCGCGAACGGAGCCACGCGCAAGTCCGTAAGCGAACTCGGCGCCCACAACCCTGATATGAGATACTCATGATCTCCAAGGTGACCTTTCGATCGCTTCTCGCCGTGCCGGCTACATCGCCGCGCTTTCTCGAGAAGGCCGCACAAGCGCCAGCGGATGCGATCTTCATCGATCTCGAGGATGCGGTGATCGCCCCGCTGAAGGAGGGGGCAAGGGGTGATGCGATCAAGGCCATCAACGAGCTCGATTGGGGCCGGCGCGTCGTCGCCGTTCGCGTCAACGGTTTCGGCACCCCTTGGGGCTGCCGCGACATCCTGGACGTGGTCGAGGCCTGCGCGCGGCTCGATTACATCTTGCTTCCGAAATGCGAATCCGCCGCCGACGTGCGCGCGGTCGAGGTCATGATCGCGTCTGCTGAGGCGGCCGCGCCGCGCGAGCGTAAGGTGGGTATCATGGGACTGATTGAGACGCCGTCCGGGGTTGCCAACGTCGAAGCTATCGCCGGCTCGGGCGGTCGGCTTGGCGCCTTGGTGTTCGGAGGCGGCGACTATCAGCTCGATCTGGGAAGCTTCCAGCGGGCGGTCGGCGCGCCGTCCGCCGACTACGTGGTGCTGACCGACGACGACGGGCGCGGCGGGCGGGAACGCCACTGGAACGACCTTTGGCATTTCGCGACCGCGAGGATCGCGAACGCCTGCCGGGCCTTCGGTCTTCTGCCGATCGACGGCCCGTTCTCGGTGATCCGTGATGCGGACGGCTTGCGCGCAGCGGCAAGGCGTGCAGCGGCGCTGGGCTACGAAGGCAAGATGGCGATCCATCCCTCGCAGATCGACACCATCCACGAGGTTCTGACGCCATCAGCGGATCAGATCGCGTGGGCGCGCGAGCTGATCGATGCCATGGAAGTGGCGGCTCGTGAGGGTAGGGGCGCGGTAAAGGACAAGAACGGCGACATGATCGACCTGATGCACGTCAAGCTTGCCAATAAGCTCCTCGAACGGGTGGCCCGCATCCGGAGCGTATCATGAGCGCGCTGGCGGGAATCCGGGTCCTCGATCTTGGTACGTTCATCGCGGGGCCGCACTGCGCCACCATCCTTGGCGAGTTCGGCGCCGAAGTCATCAAGGTCGAGCCTCCAAAGACTGGCGACTCGCTCCGGCGGCTCGGAACCAATACCGATTGCGGCGATACCCTGGTGTGGCTGTCCGAAGCGCGCAACAAGAAGTGCGTGACGCTGGATCTCGGCAGCGAGC
This sequence comes from Bradyrhizobium sp. Arg237L, assembly GCF_029990105.1. NCBI lineage: Bacteria > Pseudomonadati > Pseudomonadota > Alphaproteobacteria > Hyphomicrobiales > Nitrobacteraceae > Bradyrhizobium > Bradyrhizobium sp. Arg237L. Next base: position 36,257 of record NZ_JAQMIL010000046.1, read on the forward strand.
GGGGGCGTAAACTCCTCCGGCAACTTGCGGCGAAGTGCGACATCATCGTGGAGAACTTCCGGCCCGGTACACTCGAAAAATGGGGGCTCGGTTACGACGAACTTAAACAGATCAATCGGGGCGCGATCCTCGTTCGGATCTCGGCCTATGGACAGGACGGGCCGATGCGCGCGCAGCCGGGATTTGCGCGCATTGCGCACGCGTTCTCCGGATTGACCTATCTCGCCGGCGAACCCGGCGGCGTCCCCGTGGTGCCGGGTTCGACCTCACTCGCAGACTACATGTCCGGGATGTACGGTGCGATCGGAGCCTTGGTCGCGTTGCGCGCCCGGGAGACGACCGGTGAGGGCCAGTGCATCGACCTGGCGCTCTACGAGTCCGTATTCCGTGTGCTCGACGAGATCGCGCCGGCATTCCAGAAGTTTGGTTATGTGCGCGAGCGGATGGGGGCCGACACGGTGAATGTCTGCCCGCACAGCCACTACCAGACCAAAGACGGCAAATGGGTGGCCATCGCCTGTACGAGCGATCAGATGTTCGCGCGCTTGGCGGAAGCGATGGGCCGGCCGGATTTCGCCTCGGCAGAGCGTTACGGTCCGAAGGACCTTCGACTCGCTGCCCGCGAGGAGGTCAACGCGATCGTCGGCAACTGGGTCGCCTCGCTCGACTGTGAAGCCGTGCTCAAGCTCTGCGCCACCGGTGGCGTCCCAGCGAGCCTGATCTATAGCATCGAGGACATTTTCAGGGATCCGCAGTACCGTGCGCGGGGTAACATCCAAATGAAGGACTCCCGCGCCGGAACGATCGCGGTTCCGGATGTGGTGCCACGCCTTTCGGAGACGCCGGGCGAGATCCGATGGCTGGGCGCCGGCCTCGGCGCCCAAAACCATGAGGTCTATGGCAAATTGCTGGGGCTTGGCCCGGATGAGATCGACGATTTGCGAAGGAACGGGATAATCTGACCGTTCCTCAAGATTGCTTCGATCGGCATTCGAGACCGCCCGACGTCTCTCCGCTCACCTCGGCAAAACACCTACGCAGAACGGTTGATCGGTTCAATCTGGAGGGAATTCCTGGGCTATGGCGGGGCCGATGACGGCGGCACGCCGGACCAACGAGATCGGGCCAAAGACCGAAGAACCCAAAAGCCCGACGGCTCTATCCAAATCATCGGCGCCGGAATGCTGACCAGCCAGGAAAAGCAAATCCTGACGGACGAAGAACGGCAGAATCTCGTTCAATAGGGGCTGCCGGCGTTTTGTGGAATTTCGCCTGCGGCGCGACCGAGATACCATCGACAAGGCGATCAAGAGGCGACGGTGTTGCGGTTGCAACACCGTCATGAAAGGGCGCTCCCTAGAGCATGATCTTTTCGGAAAACCGGTTTCCACCTTTCCGGATCATGCTCTAGCATTTCGTCCTGCTCAGGAGCTTCGGCTTCGCCCTTCGGTCATGATTTTTCCAATTCGGTTATCGCTCATGGGCGACAGGCAAGCTGTCGATACTCCACAAGGCCAAGGACTTGTCCGAATAGTCGCCGCCGGCTTCCGTGCAACCCTCATTGAGTGTTGTATCCGGACTGGGAAACAGAAATGGAGCAGACCGAAGGTTCAGCGGCCGCCAGTCTCCATCTTCAATATCACGGTTCTGGCGAATACCCGGGAACGTCGTCGTTAGCAGCCATTTGCTTCCGGATCGCTTGATGTTTTCGATCGCGCGGTTGATCTGCGCAAATGAGAAATGCACGAAACAATCCCTGCACAAGACAAGATCGTGTCGTGGAATTGGGTCTTCGACGATGTCCATGCGTCGAAATTCCCGGTCGTCCTTGCTATGCTTCAGCAAGTTGGCCTCGATGATCTCAGGTACAATATCGGCGCCAAGATATCGAATATCATCCAGGTCAGTCTCAGCCATCCATGAGAAGTCGCCGCAGGGCAGATCCAGCACCGTTCTCACGCCCAGACTGCGCAGCAAATCCGACAATTCCTTGCGAAGCTTCTGCGTCGCAGTGATTTCAGAGCCGACGCCCGATACAGACGATTTTGCTCCCCAAAGATTGGTCTGATAGATCAGTTTGAAGCGCGCGGCGCGATCGAGGCCGATGAATTCCTGTCGTCGCTCCGCAAACCGCCTTTCGGCAAGTGCCGGACTACGTTCCCTACCGAGAAGAGTCACACAGGAACGAAGAAGCTCATATTGGCTCGCCGAGGTCTCGTTAAAGGCTTCGTCTCTGTTGCTGACGATATCGTCGTAGCCGATCGGACTAACGAATTGGCCCGCCGTAAAATCAACTCTGCGTCCATCGAGGCAATTGTAGAAATGCCACGCCCCATCAACGTCTGTCTTCAGGATATCTCCACCGAGCATTTCCTGAACCACCAAGGCGGTGACTGCGCATTGCCCTGCTGCCGGGTTGTCGCACTGCCATTTGCTGCTGGTCTCGGCAGACCATGATTGTTGCAGCCGTCTATAAAGATCAAGGTATGATGAACATCCGGCCGTCAAAGGTGGATCCCCGTTGTGGCGGGCACCATAGTAGCGGGTGAGGCCAGATGCGACAACCATGGATGAGTGGCCGCCTTCACTCGAGCCGGGTTCGTCCCGGCTACCCGCACATTCGAGCTGCCTATCAGCACGTCGGCTACCGGGCCAATACCAGACTTGGCCGCTGCCATCACATGATCGATTTCGCCTTATGATGCACAGCGGACCAAGCCATCTGATTTGCTTGCGACACACGTGGCGTCAGCGGTGGTGCGACCTGACCCGAATTGTCGGGACGATCACAAAATCAGGGTTGGCAGCGCAGTAGGCCAAGCGGCCTGATGCGGTAGCCTGACATTGCTGGTAGCTGGTGAATCCACAATCGCCCGTGCCAGCAAACTCTTCGCCTTGGAGGCAGTACCGGTACTCGCTAGCTGCGACCGGGGTTACGCCAGTTGCGAGGACGGTCGCGGACGTCGCGAGAGCAAGAAGGAAGGTACGCATCTTTCTCTCCCACGTTGAAGTGCCCCACTCGACGCTGGGACCAAACGTGGGGGTTCGACGTGAACTGGCTCACATCACTGGATTAAAATTTTCGAGATCGACCGCGCAGATGATCGTAAGCAATGGTCCTTGGAGCTTAGGAGCGCCGAAAATGTTAACCTCTCCGCCTTCAGAATGCCGTCAGCCCTGACCGGTACAGTCTTTTATGGACCGGCGGCCAAGGTGATTGCAGACTGGTGCGACACAGCCGCCACGACATCCTGGTAGACGTCCGTGAAAGACTGGCGCAATCTCACGCGTTGTGATCCGCACGAGGAGCAGTCAAATGAAGGCCATGTCAGCGCTCGCAGCACTGGTGCTTTTGCTCGCCCCAGCTTCCGGCGCACAGGCATCCACGTTCGGTCATTGGTGTGAGCGGGCGGTGAAACAGCGGACGCTGACGCCCTCAGCGTATCGCCGGGTCAATCTCATCGAATGGCAGCAGCCGGTCTTCTTCACCCCCTATTTTGCCTGGCCTCCGCAGCAGCCGCACAGCCGCCTCGAGGCGTTCGTAGAGTATGACATTCACAACAGGTTCGGCGTTCCGCTGCGGTCTATGGCCAAGTGCGTCTATGGTCGAGAAAGCGGTTGGCCTTGATATGCCCTGTACCGCGATTCAGGTGTGCGTCGGCCAGTGTCGCTCGCGGAACCAGGTGCGGTACTCCGACGACATCTTCGTGCGCTGCGCCTGCGGCGCATGCCGCTTGCAGGTGGATGCCTCCTCGCTGTTATCTGGCGCGCCCCACCTCACCTCGACGCAGTCGTTCGGGTTATAGGCCATCTCGAAGCTCGCGGCCCGGTCGAGGACCTCCTTGAGCGACAGCGTCCACTGCGAGCCATCGCTGCGGGTGTAGGATATTTTTCGCGAGGCGAGTTCGGACGCAAGCACCCCTTGCAGCTCGCTTTGCACGTCCGCGATGCTCCTGCCGTTCGGCATCGCGTAGCGCGCCCCACGCCGCACGACGCGATCAGGATAACCCCGCACGACGTCCATCGCGATCAACAGGCGGAAATCGCGCGCCGGTGTGGAGTAATCCTCCCAGGCGCCCGAGGTCTCGAAGATCGAGGGGCCGTTGGGCATGGCCACCTCGCCGGCCTGCTTCTCCTGATATTTTCGTCCGTTTTCGACCGAGGTCACACGCGTCTTCACCTGCTCGTTCAGGCTAGCGATGGCGTCCGTCATCGCTTTCACGGGATCGAGAGGCTCGGGCGACATCACGTCGTCCATGCGATCGTAAAAATCCTCGGCACTCATCTTTGACTGATCAAGCGAAAAATCGGCGTACTGTGGATTGTTGGTGATTTCGGCGTTGGCCAACCGCCGCAACGAACCGCCTTTGTCGCGCACGATCGGCCGGAAGTGCTTGAAGCCCGGGCTGCCGAGCGCAGGATCGTGCACGAACAGGAAATTGCCGCGCCAGAAACGCTTTCGCGTGATCGACCCGTCCGGCTCGGCATCGACGGCGAGGAAGACGCCCGGCTTGCCGTCCATCTCCGGCACGCGATGAACGAGCATCAACACGTGTCCATAGGGGTCGGCGTACACCGTGCCCGGGCGGAGCGTATCTTGCGCCAGCGGAACGGTGTAGAAATCGGTGTTCTCGTCGCTCGCGGCGACCCGCACGGCGCCGGTATGCACGACGTCGCCGACGTCCCGCAGATATTCACCGAACGTTGTCGGCGGCTTTGGCTGCGGCTTCTGCGGAGCCGCGGCCGGCGCTGGTGTCTGGGCCGACGGGGGCCCGCCGAACATGTTCAGGATCCTCGGCGTCTGCCCAGGCAGCGTGGCGTCGGCGATCGTCGCCGGTGCGATCTCCTGTTCGGGCGGCGCCGGCGGACGTGTCACCTCCGGATGCTCCATGTCGAACCACTGGTAGCATTTGGGCGCCCTGCCGCCGGCGCCGCGTGAGCAATTGGAATAGCCGAACGGCAGCCCGACCTTGTAGGCAAAATAGGCGCGCAGGAAGTACACGAAGTCGGCGCAGTCGGGGCGAAGGCCGGTCTTCACATTGTCTTCGCCGCGACCAAGATGGTTGAACAGGAAGTTGCGTGACCGGTCGCGCAGGACTTCATGCCAGGCTTTCCAGGACAGATCCTGATCAGGCGGCGCGTCGAACAGTTTCTCGATCCACGCCGAGAACAAGGCTTCGGTCTCGTGATTCCAACTGTTGCGCACCTTCCAGAAGCGGCCGGCGGGAATAGCCACAGGGTCCGGCTTGCGCGCGCTCACGGGGATGTCGTGAGTGATCGTGCTGCAATCCGCCGTCGGGTGGTCGAGCGCGAGCGTGGCGTGCCACGTCCCCGCGGCCGGCGCGGCGACCTCGGCAAACCAGGAGTATGGCGCACCGCCGTGCCGATCTGACGATTTGGCCGCGACGCTTCCATCGGGCGCGACCAGCGACATCACACCCTCGAGCGGCTTTTCGCTGACGATCATGACGCGCAGCGGCGCCCCCTTCCAAGGAGCGAACGGCGAGGGCAAGACCGATATCCCGGCGGTCTCCCCGCACGGGCCCGACGCCGCGTAGGCAGACGATCCAACTGTTGCGAAAATGAACGCGGCTGTTGCGGCAGCAAACCGGCTGGCGAGATGCATTTTGACAACCTTTCTGGAGGAAGCCGGAACCGCACCCGGTCCTGCTGATCCCCACCCGGACGTCCATGGCTCGGCCGCCGCTACCTACACGCGCCGTCACTGTCCCGGCTGAGGTCAGTTGCCAGTCCAGCCGGCGTAGTTCTCAAAGCGGAAGCCGAGCATGCGAATAACCGAGGACCACGATTGTCAGGCGAAACGCCGTAGATATGGCGAAAACCGGCACGGCGCGATTTTGTGAAGTGGTTGTTGCCGCGCCGCCACGCAGAGGTCAGTGATGCTGACCAATGCGGGATGGCCGTTTGGGTTCAAAAGCGGCGGGAGAGGCAAGCACACGGCGATATCCGCCCTGGTTCAGACTGCCGACATGATGAAAGCGGGGAGCGCGGTTCAGCTCAGGGCCCAGCAGGCGACATTACCCGAAGTCATTCCGTTGACAGAGGTACACCGTTCGTCCGCCTGCCTGCGCATCGTTCGTCGCGTGTTCCAGCACGCCGAACCCAAAACGCGCGGTAAACATCTCGTATTCGGCAGGTGATAGGCTCGCGTGATACAGCGGATCACCCCTGTATTCGCCGACGCTCTCACAGTGCTGCGGTCCGGTATTGAACATCAATATCGTTCCGACAGAGGCGTGGTCGGCAAAAACTGCGAACATTCTTCGCTGGTCGTCGTGATTAAGATGAAAGAAGCTATCCCACGCGAGAATGCCGTCGAACCGCCGACCGAGCGACAATTGCCGCATATCCGCAACAATCCATTCTTGATCGGGCAGCCGATCACGGCAGAACGAGATCATCGTCGGTGAGGAGTCGACGCCGGTCACGCGCAATCCTCGTTCAATCATCTGCTGCGCAACCGGTTGCCCTGGACCGCAGCCGAGATCAAGCACTGTGGCGTTCTTGGCTAGTAGGCCGGTGAAGCGGTCGTGCCAGACCTTATCGTTCCAACGGGCGTTCCGACGGTCGCGATCCCACGCTGCTGCATGCCTCTCGTAGTGAGGGATAATCTGGCTGGCGAGGTTGCTCATTCACACGCAGTGGGACATTCTCCAGAAGTCAGCAAATCGGTCATAAGCCGATACGGCCGCACCCCCTACGGATCCAGCTCGGTGTCCCAGTACAGGTAGTCGAGCCAGCTATCGTGCAGATAGTTTGGCGGGAACAGGCGGCCGTTGCGGTGGAGCTGGTGCACGGTCGGTGCGAACGGCGTCTGCTTCGGAAACATCTTGGCCTGCTGCGGCGTCAGGTTGCCCTTCCTGAGGTTACAGGGCGAGCACGCCGCGACCACATTCTCCCAGGTGGTCTGGCCGCCTTTGCTGCGCGGGATGATGTGATCGAAGGTGAGATCGTCAGGCGAATTGCAGTATTGGCAGGCGAAACGATCGCGCAGGAAAACGTTGAAACGCGTGAACGCAGGATGCGTGGTCGGCTTGACGAAGGACTTCAGCGAGACGACGCTGGGGAGCTGGATTTCGAAGGAGGGGCTCCGTACGGCCCGGTCGTAATATTCGACGATATTTACGCGATCGAGGAAGACTGCCTTGATCGCATCCTGCCACGACCATAGCGACAGGGGATAATAACTCAGCGGCCGAAAGTCCGCGTTCAGGACCAGTACCGGCCAACCGCCTTGCGAGACATGTGCGTTCAAGTAACGCTCCCGGCCTCCATATCGCTGCGAAGCAGCATGTACTGACATACTACATGCAGCGTGACGGGATTGTGAAGAGCGTTGAGCCGTTTATCGTATTCCACGCTGCCATGATCCCGCCGTGATTGCCACCCGCCTGCAAGGCCCGTAAACGAGGCCGCAAGATACCTCCTGCGTCGGCGGCCTCTGCAATGCTCACCAAGTCCCGCTATCTCGAGGCTCCACGCCGGCTGCGCGCCTTCGTCCGCGCGCATGAAACGAGCCTGGTGGTCCTGGCGGCGCTGACCGGAACCATCGGCGGGCTGGTGGTGGCGGCCATGAGTGGCACGGTCTCGGTCCTGCATGTCGCCCTGTTCGACCTGCCGTTCGGCGAGCGGCTCTCCAGCCAGATCAGCCTCGACCCGCTGCGCGCCGTGCTGGTTCCGAGCCTGGGCGGGCTACTCCTGGGCCTCGCCTTTCTCGCGCTGGCGCGCTGGCGGCCCAAGCGCGAGATCGATCCGATCGAGGCCAATGCCCTTTATGGCGGGCGGATGTCGTTCCGCGGCAGCGTGATCGTCGCATTGCAGACGATCTGGTCCTCCGGCGTCGGCGCCTCGGTCGGGCTCGAGGCGGGTTATACGCAGCTCTCCAGCGGCATCGCAGCTTCGGTCGGCCGCGCCTTCCACCTGCGCCGCATCGACCAGCGTATCATGGTCGGTTGCGGAGCGGCGGCGGCGATCGCCGGCGCCTTCGGAGCGCCGCTGGCCGGCGCCTTCTATGCTTTCGAACTTGTGATCGGCGGCTATACGCCCGCGAGCCTGGCGCCGGTCGGGGTCGCCGCGGTCGCCGGCTATTTTGTCGCCCATTCCTTCAGCGTGCTGACGCTGGGGGTAGGCGTCGACACCGTCGGCGATGTGCTGGGGCGCGACCTTGCCATCGCCGCGCTGCTCGGCGTGCTGGCGGCGCTGTTCGGCATCGCGATCATGCGCGGCGTCACGCTGTGTGAGACGCTGCTCGGAAAGACAGGGCTCTGGCCGCCATTGCGTACGGCGCTCGGCGGCTTTGCGGTCGGGCTGATGGCGCTGCTGACGCCGCAGGTGATGTCCTCGGGTCATGGCGCGCTGCATCTCGGCGGCATCGTGTCGATGCCGTTCGCCTTCATGGCTGGCGTGCTGATCCTGAAAGCGATGGCCTCGATCGTCTCGCTCGGCAGCGGGTTTCGCGGCGGCTTGTTCTTCGCGACGCTGTTCATGGGCGCGCTGGGCGGCCGGCTGTTCGCCGCCGGTTGCGACATGCTGTGGCCGGGCCTCCAGCTCGATCCCGACGTCTATGCGGTGATTGGGATGAGCGCGTTGTCGGCGTCGGTGATCGGCGGACCGCTGACGATGTCCTTCATCGCGCTGGAATCGACCGGCAATCTCTGGCTCACCACGGCGGTGCTGGTCTCCGTCATCATCTCCACGATGATCACGCGGGAACTGTTCGGGTATTCATTTGCGACCTGGCGCTTGCATCTGCGCGGCGAGACCATCCGCAGCGCCGCCGATGTCGGCTGGATCCGCGATCTCACGGTAGACAAATTGATGCGGCGGGATATGACGACCGTGAATGCGGATATGCCAATGGCGCAGTTCCGCAAGCAGTTCCCGCTCGGCTCCAAGACGCAGGTGGTCGCGGTCGATGGCGAGGGGCGTTACGCCGGGCTGGCATTGATCGCGGAGGCTCATGCGCTCGATATCGATATGCGCAACGGCCTCGCCGGCATTCTGCGCCACAGCGACGTGGTGTTGCATCCGTCCATGAACATCCAGGAAGCGATTGCGGTATTCGATGCAGCAGAAGCGGAATCGCTCGCCGTGGTCGAGGAGGGCGTGGAGCGCTGCCCGATCGGCCTCCTCACCGAAGCGCACGCGATGCGGCGTTATGCCGAGGAATCCGAGCAGCGCCGGCGCGAGGTGATCGGCGAGGTTTGATCGCGGGAGCGGGCTATTCCGGAATCTTCTCCAGCTTCTGCAGGCAACGCGCCACCCTCACTTCGGCAGGCATCTCGGCATCGGGAAAGCTGGTCTTCCAGTCGGTGACGCCGACCTCGCCGACATAGATGTCGCCTTTGGAGTCGAGCGCGAGGCCGTGCGGCGCCAGGAACTTGCCGGTCTCGATACCGGGACCGCTTTCGCCGCCGAGCCGCGCGATGCGGTTGCCCTTGGCATCGACGATGGTCAGCCGGGGTCCAAGATTCGGCACCTTGCGGTTGACGGCCATGCCGGGACCGAGTTCGCCGATCACGAAGTTCGGTTGCCTGCCGCCGCAACAGCAGAGCGCGCAGGGACGGTGCAAATTGTTCCACTGCGTCTCGTATGTCCCGTTGCCGTCGAACACCTGCACGCGATGGTTCTCGCGGTCGGCGACATAGACAAAACCATCAGCATCGGTCGCGATGTTGTGAACGATGTTGAACTGTCCGGGATCGGTGCCGGGCTCGCCCCAGCTCTGCATCAGCTTGCCGTCGGGCGTGAATTTGTGGACGCGGGCGTTGCCGTAGCCGTCGGAGACGTAGATCTCGCCCTGCGGCGACAGCGCGGTGTGGGTGCAGCGGTTGAACGGCTCGCCGCTCATGAACGCCGCGGGCTTGCTCGGGATGCCGATCGTGAGCAGCACCTTGCCCTCGGGTGAGCATTTGCGCACGGTGTGGTCGCCGTCGTCGGTGCAATAGAGGTTGTCATCGGCATCGATGTGCAGGCCGTGGGCGCGGGAGAACAGGCCTTCGCCCCAGCTCCGCAGGAAATTGCCGTCGCGGTCGAACACGACCATCGGATGGTCGCCGCGGTTGAAGACATAGATGCGGTCCTTGCTGTCGACTGCCACGGAGGCGACGTCGGTGAGCTGCCAGCCGTCAGGCAGCTTGGCCCAGTTCTGAATCACGCGGTAGCGGTGCTCGCCGGAGCCGAGGATGGTCGGCATGTGATGTCCCCCGGAATGACGGTGTGAATTATGCAAACTTGGCCCGCGGCCCGACGTCGCGCGGCAGCAGGCCTTCCTCGATCGCCTTGATCTGCAGCGCCAGATGCTTCGAGCCGATCCGGCATTGCGCCAGTCCGCCCGCGATCAGCCAGAGGCCCGCCTGACGCGTGCGGGTGTACATATTGCGGAGCTCCTGCTCCTCGCCAAAGCCCCAGATCGTGCCGACGCGCTCGGCGACGTCGGCGCCGAACAGCTTCTTCACCAATTCCTCCTGACGCTTGTAGCCGGTCGCGAGCACCACGAGGTCGGCCGCGACCAGCTCGCCGTTCTTCATCCTGGCGCCGTCGGCGACAAACGTCTCGACGTCGGCAAACTGCTTCAGCGCGATCTCGCCTTTCACGATCAGGTCGGAGCAGCCGACGTTGAAATAATAACCGCCGCCGCGGGTGAGATATTTGAACTGCCAGCCGGTGTTGTCCTCGCCATAGTCGAGCTTGAAGCCGACGCGTGCCAGGCCCTCGAGCAGGTCCTTGTCGAGCGCCTTTGATTTTTCAGCCACCATCGCATGGCTCTTGCGCCCCAGCTTGAGCGGCATCGACATCGTGATCAGGTCGTTATCGTCGAGCGTCCCATCATTGTAGGGTGCGTAGACGAGCTGTGCCGACGGCTCGATGCTGACCACCAGCGTCGGGCTGCGCTGCACCAACGTCACGTTGGCGCCGCTGGAATAAAGGTCCTGCGCGATGTCGTGGCCGCTATTGCCGGTGCCGATGACGATGGCGCGCTTGCCCTTCCAGTTCTCGCCGTCGTCATAGCGGCTGGAATGCATGACCTTGCCGGAAAAATCCTTCAGGCCGGGAATATCAGGCACGTTCGGAATCCCGCTGACGCCGGTCGCAAGCACCACATGGCGTGGGTGCATCTCGCGCCTCGAGCCATCGGCGCAGCGCAGCGTCACCGTCCAGCGGCCTTTGTCCTCGTCGTAGTGCCCGCCCTCGAACTCGGTCCCGGTCCAGAAGTTCAGCTCCATGGCGTCGACATAGGCTTCGAACCAGTTGGCGAGCTTGTCCTTCGGGATATAGGTCGGCCAGTTCGGCGGGAAGTGCATGTAGGGCAGGTGGTTGACCTGCACCTGGTTGTGCAGCGTCAGCGCGTGATAGCGCTTGCGCCAATTGTCGCCGATGCGCTCCTCTCGGTCGACGATCAGCGTATCGACCTGCAACTGCTTCAGCCGTGCGGCGATGCAGAGCCCGCTCTGGCCGCCGCCGACAACGAGCACGGTCGGATCGCGGTCGGCATAGTCGGTCGACGCCTTGCGGAGGTCGAGCCAGTTCGGCCCGCGAAAGTCGCGCGAATAGGCGTTGCCGCGCGGGCGGTTGACGCCGAGCTGCTCTTCAAAGCCCTTGAGCTCGCCGAGCTCGGTCAGCAGCGTCCAGGCCTTCAGCGTATTGCCGTCGGTAGGGTCAGGGATCAGGCGGACGATGCCGCTGCCGCGACCGATCGTGGTTTCGAACTTGAACATCGCCTCGATCGCATTGGTGCCGGCCCGCATCACCTTGCGCGGCGCGCGGCGGTCGGGATCGATCGCCAGGCGGCGTGGTGCCGCGCGGCCCGCATGCCGCTTCAGCTCGGCAATGATGGCGTCCGCGCCGTCGACGGTCTGGATGTTCCAGCTCAGCGCCAGTATGTCGCGCCAGAAACTATCGGGGAGAAACAGGAAATTGAGCGCGCCGTCGCCGGGCTTGCGAAGTGCGTCCTCGAATCGCGCGAGCCAAGTGTCGGCGGCCACCGAGATGTCGTCGGTCTTGTCGAGCATGAGCGTTTCCCATCACGGCCGTCTCCGCGGCGTGTTCCCCTGCAGCCTATACCTATTCGGCAGGCCGCAGAAAGGCCGTGACGGGATGTCGGCTATTCCGAGAGTGTAAGGATATGCCCCAATTCCGGCGGCACCCGGCCGTTGAGCGTATCAATATAGGCCGTTTGCACGGCGGCAGGCCCGCGGCCTTCGGTCACCTTGAGCCATTGTTCGAGCTTTGGCGCGAAGCCGGACCAGGCTGGGCCGAAGCGGGTCTCGATTCCGCCCGGCCCCCACTCCTTGGCGCGCTTGCGGATCTGCTCGGGCGCGGAGAACCAGCTCGGCTTGGCGCCCGGCAGCTCCGGCTCGTTCTCCGATGAGCGACGATGCGTCAGCCCGACGCGCCCGGAATACTTCATCTGCGCACCGAAATGCCGGTGCAGCGTTTCGCGCAAGCCGCTGTTGCCGGCCATGTCGATGAACGCCGCCGGCCGATCGGCAGCCAGCGATGCGACGCGATCATAGGTGATGACCTCGTCGTAGCAGCCGAGCGATTTCACGAAGCCGGTATTCGATGGAGAGGTCAGGCCGATCACCTTGATGCCTCTGGTGTGCAAGAGATGCGCGAGCCCGAAGGCGGTCTTGCTGGAGGCGGAGGAGAGCATCACGCTCTCCGCGCCGAAAAATCCGTTCTCGGCGAGGAAGTCGTCGACCAGGAACGACAGCATGAACAGCGGCCGCAGCAAGGCCTGGTAGTCGCCCTGCCGCCCGGCAAAGGCGGCATTGCCGCTCACGCGCGCATAGGCGTTGTAGACCGGCGCCACGCCCTGCCGATGTGCGGCGCCGTCGCGCAGGCCGCGCTTGCTGACATCGGCGGCCTCGATCACAAGGTGCGTCGCCATCGGAAAATAGCCGAACAGCCGTTCGCCTTCGGCAACGTTCGGATGGCGGGAGGCGATGACCTCGCCAAATCCCCACACCGGAATGTTGCCGAACCCTTCCGGTGCAGGGAAGAGCTGCCAGTATTTCAGCTCGTCGCCGAGCACCGCATAGGTGATGTTGTTGGCGGTCAGCGCAAAGCTCGTCACCTTGACCAACAGCGTCTCGCTTGGAAGCGCGGCGGCATCGGGCAGCGTCCGCTCGATGAACTTGCAATGCTTGAGATCGTTGCGGGCGACGACGAAGTCGGTCGATGTCATGGCGGCGGCTCCGGCTCGTGACGTGCCGCCATCTTTGCGTCGGGCGATGGAGGTTTTGCAACAGCAACATAGTTTAAAACGCTGTTCGCTTCCGGCGGCTGCGATGAAGCGGACGCCGGCCTGACAAGCCGTTTGAAATTGTGGGTCCGAGGAAGACGCGGCGCCGCCCTTCTTGCCCTGAACGCGGTCAGCATGAGCGCGACAGCAGTGCTAACGACATGAATCAGCATGCGCGTCCTCAGCGTTAAACGGAACGCGGCAGTGGAATGGCGGAAGAGAAAACGTTGTCGGGATCGTAGCGATGCTTGATCTCCATCAGCCGCCCGGCGTTGCCGCCGTAGCTCTGTCTTGCGCGATCGAGTTCATTCTTGCCGAGAAAGTTCGGATAACCGCCGGGCAGCGCTGAGGCGAAGCGCTCGCGCGTGCCGCGCGTCCAGTGCCGGTGCCGCGGCACGTCGCTGGCGTCGGAGCGATCCGGGAAGCTTGCGAGGATTTCGACCAGCACGTGATCGCGACGCAGTCCGAACGCCGTCGCAGTCTCCGCGACACGGGACGCAGCGCCACGGAATTCGTGGGTGATGATCGCGCAGCCCGGAGAGACGGCGCTCTCCATTGCGTGGATGAACGCGTCGATAGCGTCGCGGTCGAGCGCCGGCAGCCAGCAACTGTCCATCACGGTCTGCAATCCATTGGCGATGTAGGGATCGAACATGCCGAGCAGGGCCGCGTAGGATTTGCGCTCGGTACTGCCTGCGAGCAGCGTTCCCAGCCGGGCGAACGGCTGAAGTCTCGCTTCGCCGTCTTCGGGCCGGCCGCTCCAGGTTGGAACGATCAGGACCATCATCGTGCCGCTTGGATCGGCCATGAGCGTGTGCTGCACCGTCAATTCCTCCGGCGCCGACGCCATCAATGCGCTGCATCGTTCGAGCACCGCGCGGGCCTCGGAGAAGGGATAGACGAGCATGCCGGAATGGACGCTCGGCAGTTCATGGACGCGATGGCGCATCGCGGTCACCACGCCGAAATTGCCGCCGCCGCCACACAGCGCCCAGAACAGATCGGCGTTGGTCTCGGTGTCGGCATGCACGATGCGGCCGTCGGCCAGCACGATCTCGGCGGCGAGCATGTTGTCGATCGCCAGTCCGAAGCGTCCGATCAGCGGACCATAGCCGCCGCCGAGCGTGAGCCCGGCGATGCCGACGCTCGAAACCGATCCCGCCACCACGGCCAGTCCGTACGGATCGGTGACAGCAACGACGTCGCCGGCGCGGGCACCGCCTGCAATCGTGGCGCTGCGACGGTCGGCGCTCAGCACGACGTTGCGCATGCCGCTCAGGTCGATCACCGCGCCCTCGCAAAGCGCGCGGCCCGCCCAATCGTGTCCGCCGCCGCGAACGGACAGTGGAACTTCGCGTTCGCGCGCGGCCCGGATCGCATCCTGAACGTCCCTCGCGGTTCGGCAATGCACGACCGCGCCGGGCGTGACGCCGACCTGCTTGGCCCAGATGCTGGTCGCCGCCGCATAGCGGTCATCGCCAGGCAATGACACCAGCCCAAGCAAGTCCTCGCTCAGGCCGCAACAGGCGGCATCGATCGTAGCAGACATGGCTTCACTCTCCTGTGATCGGCGCGAGCGGAATGCTCGGCGTTATCTGCCGATTTACGGAGAAGCGGGCCGTGCGTTCGTGAAGATTCCTGCGGTTTTGCTGGTTACGCTCAGGCGAACTCGGAGGGCGCGACGCCGTACACGCGTCGGACCCATCGCGACAAATGGCTCTGGTCCGCAAACCCGGTGTCGGCAGCGATTTCAGCGAGACCCATTCGTCCATCGCGCATATGCCGCGCCGCTGCCTGCAGGCGGAGATGGATGACGTAGCGATACGGCGTCATGCCGACCGAGCGGGTGAATACGCGCGAGAAATGGAACGAGCTGCGGCCGGCGAGTGCGGCGAGATCAGCGACTTCGATCGGCTCGGCGAGATTGGTGAGCACATAGTCTCTGATCCGCCGCAGCGCGCATTGACCGAGCCGGCCGCGAAATGGGCGTCGCGGCGTCGACGTATAGTCGGACACCAGGCGTCCGATGAAGCGGCTCGCGGCTTCGCTCCAGAACAGCGGACCGTTGGGATAGCCTTGCGCACCCTCTGCTGCCAGCGACTGCGCCGCCTGCTGAAGCGTTTGATCATATCCCGACAGCCGCTCCGGAAGCTCGGCTTCGAGCGCGGAATCCTCCGCCGCCGCAAGCGCAAGCTGGGTCGGCTTGACCGCGACCAGCAGCATATCGGCCGTGCCGTCGGCGTCGGCGGACGAGTCCATGCCGGCCGGACAGATCGCGAGCGCGCCCTGAACCGTTTCGTGGCGCAGCCGCCGTCCAGCCATTCGGCAATCGAGCCGCAGATGGGGTGACATCTGAACGAAGACGAGGTGCTGCCCCGGTGTGGCGCTGAAATGCGCCCCGCCGTCGAATAGCGCCCGGAACACGCGCACGCCGCTTTCGCCCGCCGGACCGTCCGCTTGGGACGTCGTCGGGGGGCTGCCATCCTTCTGAGCCCAACGCACCTGACCGAACTTCGCCACGCCGATCGCGCTCCGCCGGCAATGCATGAAACAAGCCTGCTAGATTGGGCGCGGATGGAGGCCGCGAAAGGGCGGCGAAGCCGCCCCTAACGCACACGTGAAAAGGCGTGAGAGCGCATTTGCCTCGGCCGTGTCAAACGGATGCGCGGAGCGTGCCTGCGCGATGCAGATCGCGCAGCTTGCGCTTGAAGATCTTGCCGGTGGCTTCGCGCGGCAGCGCATCCATGAACTGGATGTCCTTCGGCACCTTGAAGTTGGCAAGCTTGCTGCGCAGGAAATCCTGCACGGCGGTGACCGACAGTGTGGCGCCCGGTTCGGGTTCGATGCAGGCGAACAGCCGCTCGCCATATTCGTCGTCGGCGACGCCGAACACCGCGCAGTCGCGGACGCCTTCCATGCCGATCAGCGCGTTCTCGATCTCGGCGGGATAGATGTTGACGCCGCCCGAGATCACCATGTCGCGCTTGCGGTCGCACATGAACACATAGCCGTCCTCATCGAGATAGCCGACGTCGCCGACGCTGATGAGGCCCTCACGCCCGGCCTCGGCGCGCGCCTTGGCGTTGCCGTGATAGTCGAAATCCGGGATAGCGGTCTGCCGCATGAAGATCTCGCCGGGCTCGTTGACGTCGCATTCGGTCCCGTCGGGGCGGAAGATCTTCACGATGCCGCCCTCGATCACGCGGCCGACGGTGCCGGGCTTTGCCAGCGCCTCCGCCGCCGAATGCCAGATCGGGATTCCGGTCTCGGTGGAGCCCAGATATTCGTTCACCACCAGTCCCCACCAGTCGATCATCGCGCGCTTCACATCCTGCGGACATGGCGCGGCGCCGTGAATGACGAAGCGCAGCGAGGAGACGTCGTAGCGTCGTCTCGTTTCCTCCGGCAGCCGCAGCAGCCGGACGAACATTGTCGGCACCATGTGCGTATGGGTAATGCGGTGGCGCTCGATGAGCTGCAGCAGGTCCTCGGGATCGAAGCGCGGCTCGAGCACGATGGTGCAGCCGCAGCGGAACGCCAGCATGCCGTAGCTGTGCGGCGCCGAATGATACATCGGCCCGTTCATCAGGACGATCTGGTTGTCGTTCGGCTTGATGCCGTAGGCGATCGCGCTGACGCGCACGGCCGCGGCCTGCAGTTCCGGCGGCATCGGCTTGCGCCGCACGCCCTTGGGCTGGCCCGTGGTGCCTGAGGTGTAGAACATCGGCGAAGCGCCGATCGGGGCATCGGTCAGGGGCGCATGCGTGTCGCGCCAGCGGTCCCAGTCGGTCAGGTCGTCGGGCACCTGGGTCAGTCCAGACGGCACGCCATAGGCCGCGGCGATCTCGGGAGGCGTCGCCACGACCAGCAGCTTGAGCCCGGCGAGCAGCCCATCGCGTATCTGCGGCAACAGATCGGCATGACAGATCAGGACATCCGCGCCGCTGTCGGCGAGGATGTAGGCGACTTCCTCGGCCTTCAGGTGCCAGTTGATCGGCACGATCGGGCTGCCGAGCGCGGCGGACGCAGCCACCGCCTCGAACAGCGCGAAGTCGTTGCGCAGCATCATCGCGACCGGCCGGCCATCGCGCACGCCGAGCGCGCGCAAACCAGATGCCGCGCGGGCGATGCGCTCGTTGATCTCGCCATAGCCGATCCGGCGTTCACCGCTGATGATCACGCTCACACCCTCAATCTTTTGCGATAAGCCTAGCGGTCGTCCAGAATCTCGCCGAAAGAGACCCAGCTCTTGCCGTTGAATCGCCGCAACTGCAACTGCTGGAACGGCAGATAGTCATCCGGACCGGTCGATACGGTCATTCCCGGCAACAATAGCGGCAGCTTGACCTCGCGGAGCGACGTCGCCTGACGCAGGATGTTCTCGCGGCTGAAATCGTCCTTGCATGCCCTGAGCGCGGCCATCAGAAGTGTCGCATAATGGTAGCCGGCGGCGTAGTTCGAATTGTTCAGGTCGGCATTCGGCAGATACTGCTTCATGAACGCAAAATATTCTTTCACGCCTGCGTCATCGGCCCACTGCACATCCATCGTGTCCTTTTGATTGCTCGAAGAGATCAGGCCGACCGCATTCTCCAGTCCCGCCGGCTCCAGGAACGAGATCGAGGAGGCCGAGGTGGGCACGAAGAACAGCTCGGGCTTCCAGCCGAGTTCGGCGACGCCCTTGATCGACTGCGATGTGAATTTCCCGAGCACCACGGCGAACAGCACGTTGGCGCCCGAGGCCTTCAATGTCGCCAACTGCGAACTGATCGTCGGCGCGCTGGTCTCGTAGCTTGCTTCCGCGACGATCATGCTGGCGGCCTTGGACCCGAGCGCGCGCTTGAAGCCGGCGACATAGTCGCGGCCGAAATCATCGTTCTGGGAGAGGATCGCGATCTTCGCATCGGGCTTGGCCTGCAGCACATATTTGGCATAGACGACGCCTTCGGATTCGTAGGCCGCCATGCCGGGCATGGTCCAGGGGAAATTCTTCGGGTCGGCCCATTTGGTCGCGCCGCTCAAAAGCAGCAGTTGCGGGACCTTCTTGCCGTTGAGGTAGCGGTGCACGGCGCTGTTGGTCGCGGTGCCGAGCGAACCGAACATCATCAGCACCTCTTCCTGCTCGACCAGCTTGCGGGTCTGCTCGACCGTCTTGGGCGGGGAATAGGCGTCATCAAGCGTGATGAACTTCACCTTGCGGCCGTTGATGCCGCCTTCGGCATTGACCTTGGCAAAGAAGGCTTCCTGCGTCCGCCCGATGATGCCGAAGCCGGAGAGCGGCCCGCTATAGGGCAGGGTCTGGCCGATGCGGATGTCGTCCTTATCGTCGGCGAAGGCCGCCGTGATCGCACCCAGCGTAAACAGAACGGCCAATGCGTGCCGCAGCTTCATGGTCTCTCTCCCGATGATCAAAAAGCGTCTTATTAGTTTTGGAGCGGCCGATGCCGCCTCTCCCTCTCCCCGTTCTTACGGGGAGAGGGTTGGGGTGAGGGGCTGCCTCCGCAAACACGGTGGCAGATGGGACTCGCGGAGGTGCGCCTCACCCGAAATTCAAGCTGCGCTTGAATTTCGACCTCTCCCCGCGAAGAGCGGGGCGAGGTGAAACCAGGTTCACGCGCTTGCGCGTCTCAGGAAATCACCGCGCGCTTCGGTGAATTCCGCCTTGAGCCGCGCCACCAGTTCGGCGACCGGCGGCGTGTCGGTGATCTGGCCAATGCCCTGGCCCGAACCCCAGATGTCGCGCCACGCCTTGGCCTTCGTGTTGCCGCCGGAGCCGAAGTTCATCTTCGACTTGTCGGCGACAGGCAGATTGTTCGGATCGAGACCGGCGGCCACGATCGACGGTCCGAGGTAGTTGCCATGCACACCGGTGAACAGGTTCGAATAGACGATGTCGTGGGCGGCATGTTCGGTCAGCGCCTGCTTGTAGCGCGGATCGGCATTGGCCTCCTGGGTGGCGATGAAGCGGGTGCCCATGTAGGCGAGGTCGGCGCCGAGCGCGAGCGCGGAGGCGATGCTCGAGCCGTCGGAGATCGCGCCCGACAGCAGGATGGTGCCCTTGAACCATTGCTTGACCTCGCGCACCAGCGCGAATGGCGACAGTGTTCCGGCATGTCCGCCGGCGCCGGCGCAGACTAGGATCAGGCCGTCGACGCCCTGCTCGGCGGCTTTCCGCGCATGCTTGACGTTGATGACGTCGTGAAACACCACGCCGCCATAGGAATGCGTGGCCTCGACGATTTCCTGTGGCGGCCGCAGCGAGGTGATGATGACGGGGACCTTGTGCTTCACGCAGGTTTCCATGTCCCGCATCAGCCGGTCGTTGGAGGCGTGGCAGATCTGGTTGACCGCGTAGGGCGCGACCTTCTTGTCCGGATTTTGCGCCTTGTATTCGCCGAGTTCGTCCTCGATCTGCGTCAGCCATTCGTCGAGCTTCTCGGCCGGCCTGGCGTTCAATGCCGGAAACGAGCCGACGATGCCGGCTTTGCACTGGGCGATCACGAGATCAGGCCCCGACACGATGAACAGCGGCGAGCCGACCACCGGCAATTCGAGACTGTTGGCGAGCGATGCTGGCAACGGCATGTCTGATCCTCCCGGCGCCTGCGGCACCTTATCTTGACGCCGTCAATATAGGGCTGGACGGCGCGACGACGGCGTTCAATATTGAACAGTCAATCTACCAGGAATGAACGGGCTATCGACGCGAGGCAGTCGGATGGATTGGGACCTGTGCAAGACCTTCGTCGCCGTGGCGGAGACCAGGAGTTTCGCCGCGGCCGGGCGCCGCCTGCGCGCCAGCCATCCGACCGTCGGCCGCAAGATCGCGGCGCTCGAGAAGCAACTCGGCACCCGCCTGTTCGCGCGTTCCAATGACGGATTGTCGCTGACCTCGCAGGGTCGCAAGTTTCGCGAGCATGCCGAAGCCATGGCGGCTGCGGCACTCCGCGCCGAGGCCGCGGCTTCCGCAACCGGCGAGCAGGCGAGAGGCGTCGTGAAGCTGTCGATCGGTGCGACGCTGGCCGCGCACTGGCTGATGCCGCGGCTGGGGCCATTCCTGCGTGACCACGACCATATCCAGCTTGAGATCATCACCCATCCGTTTCCGGCCAGCGTGCGCCGCCGCGAGGCCGACGTGGTGCTGCGGCCGGTCGACGCTGGCGAGGAGAACCTGATCGGGCGCAGAATAGGCCGGCTCGGCACCGGGTTCTACGCCTCGCGCGACTATGCCGCGCGGCGCAAGCTGCCGGAGCGGCGCGACGAGTGGCGGGGGCACAGCATCATCGGGTTTGCCGACCAGGCGTCGAACGCGCATCTGGCGCGCTGGAGCGACTTCATCACGCGGCAGGGAACGGTCGTAATGCGCTGCTCGTCGCAAGGCGACATGCTGGCCGCTGCGCGCGCCGGCCTCGGCATCTCGGCGCTGTCGTGCTTCGTCGCTTCGAGCCACCCAGATCTGGTGCGGGTCGCACCGCAGAAGCTCGGCAGCGTCTCCGATCTCTGGCTGCTCGCGCATCCGGACCTGATCGAGCTGCCCGCCGTCCGCGCCGTCACCAGCTTCGTCACAGCCAGTGCCCGCGAAGACCGCATCAGGCTGCGCGGCTAGCGACACCTTTCGTAGCCCGGGTGGAGCGGAACGCGTAACCGGGGACACCTGCATCGGCGTCGACGAGCGGTCCCGGGTTACGCTGGCGCTTCACCCGGGCTACGAAGCTGCGATCACGCCTTCGCGTTTCTTCAGCACCCGGTAATAGGCCCACCACAGATGCGCGGCGGCGCCGCGCAGCGGGCGCCAGGGTTCGGCCAATGGGGCCATCTGTTTGGCGGTCGGCCGCTCCTTCAACCCCAATCCGATCTTCACCGCCTCCTGCACGGCGAGATCGCCCGCCGGCCAGGCGTCGCCATGGCCGAGGCAGAACAACAGATAGATGTCCGCGGTCCACGGTCCGATGCCGGGCAGTGCGGTCAGCGTGTTGTGGGCGATGTCGGCCTCTTCGTTCGCGAGCACGTCGAGGTTCAGCCGTTCGGCGGCGAGCTCGCGCGCGATGTGCTTCAGCGTTTTGATCTTCGCCGCCGACAGGCCGAGCCGGCCAAGCCGATCGGCGCGCGCCTTGCCGATCGCATCATGATGAAAGGGATCGAACGCCTTGCTGACGCGGCCCCAGATCGCCGCGGCGCTCGCGGTCGAAAGCTGCTGGCCGCAGACGATCGCGGCAAGCCCGGCGAAGCCCGGCTCGCGCTGCCGCAGCGCCGGCATGCCGGTGACCTCCAGAACCGGCCTCAGCCGCTTGTCCTGCTTCACAAGAGTTTCGATTGCGTCTTCGAGGTCTGACTGAGTTTCGAAGTGGATGAGCATGGAGGAACAGTCTCGTCGCGTCATGCGCGGGCTTGACCCGCGCATCCATCTGCTATCGATAAGAGTCCTAGAGGATGGATTGCCGGGTCAAGCCCGGCAATGACGAATTCCAATACAATGTCGCCACCCGTTTTCCGATTCGCGCCGAGCCCGAACGGTTATCTCCATCTCGGCCACGCTTTTTCGGCGTTGTTGAATTTTGATCTCGCGCGTGAGGCCGGGGGACGATTCCTGCTGCGGATCGAGGATATCGATCCGACGCGCTGCCGGGTGGAGTTCGAGACTGCGATCTACGAGGACCTTGCGTGGCTTGGCATCGCCTGGGAGACGCCGGTGCGGCGTCAGTCGGAGCATCTCGATGCCTATCGCAAGGCGGTCGAGCAATTGACCGCGCAGGGCCTGCTCTATCCAAGCTTCGAGAGCCGCGCTGAAATCGCACGTCTGGTCGCCGAGCGCGAGGCGGCTGGACCATGGCCGCGCGATCCCGATGGTGCGCCGCTCTATCCGGGCGCCGCGCGATCGTTGCCGGCGGTCGACCGGCTGCGGTTGATCGAGGCCGGGACGCCTTACGCGCTGCGGTTGAATATGGCGGCGGCTGGCGCGCGGGTCAAAGATCTGACCTGGACCGAACAGGGCGAGGGGCCGGCCGGCGAGCACGGAACCGTACCCGCCCGGCCGGAGGCGTGGGGTGACGTCATCCTGGCGCGCAAGGAGACGCCGACCAGTTATCACCTCTCGGTCGTGATCGACGACGCCCTGCAGGGGGTGACCGACGTTATCAGGGGGCAGGACCTGTTCTGGTCGACCAGCGTGCACCGGCTGCTGCAGGCGCTGCTCGGGATCGGACCGCCAGCCTACCGGCACCACCGGCTGATCCACGATTCGGCCGGGCAGAAACTGTCGAAGTCGACCAAGGCGACCGCCTTGCGGGAACTGCGCGCCGACGGCGCGACGCCCGCTGATATCCGTCGTCTCGTTGGCTTGTCTTAGAGCCACCAGGGGCCGTCGGCCAAAGGTCTCCGTGACACCGGCCGCCTCGGCATGCCATTCTGCCGGCCGGGGCAGGGTTCACGGGAATCATGGCGGCAAGATCGCGCGTTGGGCGCACCATTCGGCATCCCAAGAAGACGCCGTCGCGGAAGCGTGTCTTGAAGGCGGCAAAGGCGCGCCGCGTGCGCGCGCCTGCAGAGGCAGGGCCCGGCGTGGTTGAAACCGCGCTGGCGGCCTTCGCGCATGAGGTCCGCACCCCGCTCACCGGCATTCTCGCAATCAGCAACCTGCTCGCGACCTCCGACCTCGACGCGCGCGAGCGGCGCTGGGTCGATACCATCCAGGCCGGCGCCGAGCATCTGGCGAGCCTTGCGACCCTGTTCGTCGATGCGGCGCGAAGCCGTGGCCCCGGTCTCGAGATCCGGCAGGATTTCTTCGACCTGCGCACGCTTGCCCGCAACGCCGGGAATTCACTCGCCGGGCGGGCGGCGGCCAAGGGCCTGCAGCCCTCGGTCGATATCTCCGAAAAGTTGCCCGCCTTCGCCGTCGGCGATTCCATTCGGCTGCGTGCGGCGCTGGAGAACCTGATCGACAACGCGGTCAAGTTCACTGAGCGGGGAACAGTCGCGCTCGAGGTCACGCCGACGCGCGCCGTGAAAGGCAAGGTCGGGGTCGCCTTTGCCGTCTCCGACAGCGGCATCGGGCTTTCGCTCGCCGAGATCAAGCGTCTGTTCCGTCCGTTCTCGCAGGCCAATGTCCGGGTCGCCTCGCGCTTCGGCGGCGCGGGCCTCGGTCTCTCCTCGGTCAAGCAGCTTGCGCGGGCCATGGGCGGCGACATCGTCGCCAGGCAGCGGCGGGGCGGCGGCACCACCTTTACGCTGACGATCGTGCTGGCGTCCGCCGGCGAACCGGCCGCATCCAAAGGCGATGCCGGGAGCGACGTCCCGGCGGGGTCGCTGCGCGCGCTGCGGCTGCTCAGCGTCGAGGACAATCCGTTCGGCCGCGTCGTGCTCAACACCATCCTCACCGAGCTCGGCCATCAGGCGGAGTTCATCGGCGAGGGCGAAGCGGCGCCGGAGCGGCTCACGCAGGGCGCCTTCGACGCCGTGCTGATGGATATGGTGCTGCCCAGCATCGACGGGGTCGAGGCGATCAGGCGTATCCGCGCGCTTCAGTCGCCGCTCGGCCGCATTCCGATCATCGGGATTTCCGGCCGCAGCGAGGACGAGGCGGCCTCGCGCGCGGCCGGCGCCGACGCGTTCCTGGTCAAGCCTGTGAGTCCGCGTGCATTAGCGACTGCGCTGCTTGAAGCGATACGCCCTTCGGCAGACGCGACTTGATGATCGCCGCGTTTAACTCGCCGCCATAGACGAAGATCGCGGCGATGAAATACAGGAACACCAGCGCGATGATCACCGACGCGAGCCCCGCATACATCGTGACGTAATTGTTGGCGAAGCGCGCCAGGTACTGGCCGAACACGATGCCTGATATCAGCGAGGCTACCATTGTGAAGATGATGCCGGGCAGGATCTGCAGGAAGCTGCGGCGCCCCGCGGGCAGCCAGGCATGCAGGATGAGCAGCGCGGCGGTCAGCGCGGTGATCGTGATGCCGTAACGTGTGATGTTGAGGATGCGCTCGTTGCTCTCGACGAAGAACGGAATGAAGCGCCGTGCCGTCTCGAGTGTCAACGGACCGAGCACGATCAGGAACGCCATCGCGAGCGAGGTGACGGCGGCGATCAGGGTGTAGCCGATCGATTCGAGCCGGAGCCAGTACCAGCGCCGCCGCTCGACGACGGCATAGGCGCGGTTCAGTGCCACCCGCAGCGCTTCGACGCCGTTGGACGCGAAATAGACCGCGAGCGCCGCGCCGATGGTGAGGATGTCGCCGCGCGTGGTCGTCAGGACGTCGTGGACCTGGCTCGACAGCGTGTCTGCGACCTGTTTCGGCCAAGTCTGCAGCAGCAGGCTGGCGGCCTGGTCGGCCAGTTCCTTGGAGCCGAAAAAGCCGGCGAGGGACGTCAGCACGATCAGGAACGGGAACAGCGCCATCAGGGTCGACAGCGCGATATGGCTCGCAATCGCCCAGCCGTCGTCGGCGAGGAACGTGTAGAACGCATCCATCACGACGCTGTAGACGTAGCGAACCTGCTTCACTTCCCACCCTGATCCGGCCAGCCCAAGCCGCACACCAGCTTCCGATATAATCGCGCCAAACGCCAGATCGTTGCATTTGCCCCATGTGGCGCTTCGGATATCGCGGTGTTATGTAGCGTAGATGGCATCCTTCTTAAGTACGTTCATTCTCCCGATCGCGGTCGGCGCCGTCGGGGTGGTCCTGCTGCTCGGTCTCGCCAACATGATGCGCGGCGGCTCGCCGAACACCTCGCAGAAATTGATGCGGCTGCGCGTCTTGCTGCAATTCGTCGCCATCGTGATCGCGATGCTCGCGGTCTGGGCGATGGGGCGCTAGTTCTTACCTCTCCCTGCAGGATGGATAGTCACGGAGCTGAACATGGTCGTGCTCAACAAGATTTATACGCGCACCGGCGACGACGGCACGACCGCGCTCGGAAGTGGCGAGCGGCGGCCGAAATATGATCTGCGCGTCAGCGCCTACGGCACGGTGGACGAGACCAATGCCGCGATCGGCGTGGTGCGGCTTCATCTTGCGGATAACTCCGCGCTCGACCGCATGCTCGGCCTGATCCAGAACGACCTGTTCGATCTCGGCGCCGACCTCGCGGTGCCCCAGCGCGAGGGCAAGGCGGAGCGTTTGCGGATGCTGGCGAGCCAAGTCGAGCGGCTCGAGCGCGACATCGACACGCTCAATGCCGAGCTCGCGCCGTTAACCTCTTTCGTGCTCCCCGGCGGTACCCCGGCGGCGGCCTATCTGCACCTCGCCCGTACGATTTGCCGCCGGGCGGAACGGATGATGGTGGAACTTGCGGCCAGGCCGGACGAGCCGGTCAGCGAGGCTGGCATCCAGTATATGAACCGCCTGTCGGATTTCCTGTTTGTGGCCAGCCGCTTCCAGAACGACAAGGGCGCCGGCGACGTGTTGTGGGTGCCCGGGCAGAACCGCTAAAGCGTTTTCAAGCGGATGCAATCAGAACCGGATATGCTCTAGAATGGGTTTGAAATCCCCGGGGCCGATTTTTGGCTTTCGCGCGTTGACCGCCGATAGCGGGACCTTTAGGTTCCGCGCCCAAGCCAATCAACCCCCTAATTTCAAAGCGAAAGAGGATCGATGAAGGTTCTTGTGCCGGTAAAGCGGGTCGTCGACTACAACGTCAAGGTCCGCGTCAAGAGTGACGGATCGGGCGTGGAGCTCGCCAATGTCAAGATGTCGATGAACCCGTTCGACGAGATCGCGGTCGAGGAAGCGTTGCGGCTGAAGGAAGCCGGCAAGGCGACCGAGGTCGTGGTGGTGTCGATCGGCCCGGCGCAAGCTTCCGAGACCATCCGCACGGGACTGGCGATGGGCGCCGACCGCGGTATCCTGGTCAAGGCCGAGGGCACGGTGGAGCCGCTCGCAGTCGCCAAGCTCCTGAAGTCGGTGGTCGAGGCGGAGAAGCCCGGCCTCGTCATCCTCGGCAAGCAGGCGATCGACGACGATAGCAACCAGACCGGCCAGATGCTGGCCGCGCTACTCGGCTGGTCGCAGGCGACGTTCGCCTCCAAGCTCGAGGTCGAAGGTTCTGACTTCAAGGTGACGCGCGAAGTCGACGGCGGCCTGCAGACCGTGAAGCTGAAGGGCCCGGCGATCGTCACCACCGACCTCCGCCTCAACGAGCCGCGCTACGCCTCGCTGCCCAACATCATGAAGGCGAAGAAGAAGCCGATCGACGACAAGAACGCCGCCGATTACGGCGTCGATCTCACGCCGCATCTCGAAATCCTCAAGACTTCGGAACCGGCAGGCCGCAAGGCGGGCGTCAAGGTCAAGGACGTCGCCGAACTGGTGTCGAAGCTCAAGACCGAAGCCGGGGTTCTCTAAATGACGACATTGCTGATTGCCGAACACGAACACGAGAAGCTGAAGGACGTCACCAACAAGGCGCTGACCGCCGCCAGCCAGTTGGGCGGCGACGTGCATGTGCTGGTCGCCGGCGGCGGGGCGGGCACCAAGGCCGCGGCCGAAACGGCGGCGAAGCTCGCCGGCGTCAACAAGGTGCTGGTCGCTGAAGGCGAGGCCTATGCCCACGATCTCGCCGAGCCGCTTGCCGCGCTGATCGTCTCGCTAGCGCCGTCTTATGATGCGATCGTCGCGCCCGCGACCTCGCGCTTCAAGAACGTGATGCCGCGCGTCGCGGCCCTGCTCGACGTCATGCAGGTTTCCGAGATCATCAAGGTGGTCGCGCCTGATACCTTCGAGCGTCCGATCTATGCCGGTAACGCGATCCAGACGGTGAAGTCCAAGGACGCCAAAAAGGTGATCACGGTCCGCACCTCGACCTTCGCGGCGGCGGGCGAGGGCGGCAGCGCGCCGGTCGAGACGGTGGCGGCTGCGGCCGATCCCGGTCTCTCCAGCTTCCTCGGCGAGGAGGTCGCCAAGAGCGACCGTCCGGAGCTCACCTCGGCCAAGATCATCGTCTCCGGCGGCCGCGCCATGCAGAGCCGGGAGAATTTCGCCAAGTACATCGAACCGCTGGCCGACAAGCTTGGTGCCGGCGTTGGCGCCTCGCGCGCCGCGGTCGATGCCGGCTATGCCCCGAACGACTGGCAGGTTGGCCAGACCGGCAAGGTGGTGGCGCCGGAACTTTATGTCGCGGTCGGCATCTCCGGCGCGATCCAGCATCTGGCCGGCATGAAGGACTCCAAGGTGATCGTCGCGATCAACAAGGACGAGGACGCGCCGATCTTCCAGGTCGCCGATTACGGCCTCGTCGCCGACCTCTACCAGGCGGTTCCGGAGCTCACCGAAGCGCTCGGCAAGCTCGGAAAATAAGCAAAGAGAACACCGGCCGGATGGTTCAGCCCCGGCCGGTGTTCTGTTTTTGAATGGCGTTTTCCGGCGAAGCAGGTACCCTCTCGCCGAAGCATGATCTCTACCCGGAGCGCCGCGTTGGCGCTAAGTGGGCGCCGGTTTAGGAAAAGATCATGCACAAACGTAAGACTTGTCGGATATTGGGGACATTGTAGGGACTTGGGCTAGGCGCGATGGACGCGCTGTCCCGGTGGATGACAACATGACGGTCGCAATCAAGAAGGTCGGCGTGATCGGCTCGGGCCAGATGGGTAACGGCATTGCCCATGTGGCGGCGCTTGCGGGTTTCGACGTGCTGCTCAACGACATTTCCGCCGATCGCGTGAAATCGGCGCTCGCAACCATCAACGGCAATCTGTCGCGCCAGGTGGCCAAGAAGTCCATCACCGAGGAGCAGCGCAAGCAGGCGCTGTCCCGGATCGTCGCGACCGAAAGCCTCGACGAACTGGCGGATTGCGATCTTGTGATCGAGACCGCGGTCGAGAAGGAAGAGACCAAGCGCAAGATCTTCCACGATCTCTGTGCGATCCTGAAGCCGGAGGCGATCGTCGCCTCCAACTCCTCCTCGCTCTCGATCACGCGGCTCGCTGCCTCCACCGATCGCCCCGAGCGCTTCATCGGCATTCATTTCATGAATCCGGTGCCGCTGATGGAGTTGGTCGAGCTGATCCGCGGCATCGCCACTGATGATGCGACCTTCGACGCTGCCAAGACGTTCGTCGGCAAGCTCGGCAAGCAGGTCGCGGTATCGGAGGATTTCCCGGCCTTCATCGTCAACCGCATCCTGCTGCCGATGATCAACGAGGCGATCTACACGCTCTATGAGGGCGTCGGGAATGTCGAGGCGATCGACGCGGCCATGAAGTTAGGGGCCCACCATCCGATGGGCCCGCTGGAACTCGCCGATTTCATCGGGCTGGACACCTGTCTGTCGATCATGCAGGTGCTGCATGAGGGGCTCGCGGATTCAAAATACCGGCCGTGCCCGCTCTTGGTGAAATACGTCGAGGCCGGCTGGCTCGGCCGCAAGACCCAGCGCGGTTTCTACGACTACCGCGGCGAAAAACCAGTCCCGACGCGCTAGCGGCCCCACCCTACACATCCGAGGATCGCGGAAGCGCTTAGTCGGCCAGGCGGCATCCGGCGCGCTTGAGCATGTCGCGCACGATGAGGGGCGTGGCTGCAGTCTCGGTTGATGGCGCCGTGTTGGGCGCGCCCTCGATCGCATCACGCGCATTTTTCGCATCAAGTGTGAGCCGCCGCGCGCAGGGCGGCAGCGGCAAACCTTGATCGCGCGCGGCATCAAGGAGCCATCCGGCGGTTTCGCCGGCAGCGGCAAGATAGGCCGTCAGCACCTGGCGCGCGGTGGGATTTGTCGAGGCCTGGTCCAGCATCGCTTTCACCTGTGCGACGGAGATCTGCGCGCGGGACGTGGACGGCTGGGCATGGGCAGCCGCGATCAAAACGAAAACGCTCGCGATACCGGCAGTGAGACGATTGAGCATGATTTTACTCCGAGCTCGGATGTTGACTTGCAGATAATTATTATCGTAAAACGATAATATCACGTCAACGACCCCGTCGGAGGTTCAGCATGATCACATCCTTGTCGCCGGAGCTTTCCCAGCCGGGGCCGCGGCCAAAGCGGCTCGAGCGCATCCGCGTCGTCAGCCGCATCCTGGCCCGTTCGTGCATGGGTGTTTCAATCGTCCTGGCCGTGGCACTGGCGGCGTACTGGATGGTCAGCACCGATGAGGCCATCCTGCGCGACGCGCGGCTGGGCGGCATCGCGATCCGCCCGATCGGCTGGCCTGTCCGCCTGGCAGGCCTGGCGATTTCAGCCGTGCCGCTGGCGTGCCTGATCTGGGGATTGTTGCAGGCTCGCCGGTGTTTCGAGTTGTTCGCGGCGAATCGCTTCTTCACGCCCGAGAACAGCAGCCGATTGCGTGGTCTCGCGACCGCGATGCTTGCTTCGGCGGTGCTGAAACCGGTCGTCGGGGCCGCGCTCTCGGTGGTGCTGAGCTGGCAGACCTACGCGCAGGGCAAAGACCTTGTCATCAATCTCAGTTCCGATTCGCTGTTGGCGTTGCTGTTTGCCGGCCTGGTTTCCGTGACGGCCTGGGTGCTGGCGGAAGCCAATTCGATCGCCGAAGAAAACGCTCAATTCGTCTGAGGCAAACATGCCGATCCGAGTCCGGCTGAACGTGATGCTGGCCGAGCGCAACGTCAAATCGAAGGAGCTTGCCGAATATGTCGGCATCACCGAAGCCAACCTTTCCCTGCTCAAGCAAGGAAA
This sequence comes from Bradyrhizobium sp. Arg237L, assembly GCF_029990105.1. Lineage (NCBI taxonomy): Bacteria > Pseudomonadati > Pseudomonadota > Alphaproteobacteria > Hyphomicrobiales > Nitrobacteraceae > Bradyrhizobium > Bradyrhizobium sp. Arg237L. The sequence goes on from NZ_JAQMIL010000046.1 coordinate 66,159, forward strand.
GGTGAAGGGTGTCAGGTTCGATACGCTGGAGCGGATATGCGCCTATCTCAAGTGTCAGCCGGGCGATTTGCTGCGCTATGAAAACGACGAGCCCGCGTAAGGCGGTCTGCAACACCAAGCTTTAACGTTCTCGCGCTATCGCCGTGCCGACAGAGGAGTACCGCGTATGGACATGATGAGCATGGTCTCGGGCATTCTGGCCATGCAGGCCGGCGGCCTGCAGTCGCAGATTCAGACCTCGATCATCAAATCCAATGCGGACGCCGAGAAATCCGCGGTCCAGACGCTCTTGGGTGCCCCATCCACGGCCAACCTGGCCCCCGGCGTCGGCGGCAATATCAATCTGGTCGCCTAGAGCCTCGGCTCTGATTCAATCAGAACCGAGGCTTTAGATTCTTCTTTTGACGCGTTTTCTTCACGCGAACCGGTATCCACTTCGCTCGAAAACGCTCTAAATCCCCGCCGCGGCCGGCTGCACGGCGGCCGTGATCAGCTTCACCGCATCGTCGCTCGCCCATTCGGCGGGCCCCGCGATGGTTGCGATTTCGCAGCCGTTGCCGTCGACCAGCATCGAGGTCGGCATCCCAAGCGCCTTGCCTATGCTCTTAAGGTCTTGGAAAACCTTGGCTTTCGCGTCGCTGAAATAGCCGAGCCGGGTCAGATTGGCGTCTTTCAGGAAGTTCTTCGGCTTGTCGAAGTCACGGGTGTCGATGTTGATCGCCACCACCTCGAAATCCTTGCTGCCGAGCTTGGCCTGCAGCGCGTCCAGCGCCGGCATCTCCTTGCGGCAGGGCACGCACCAGGTGGCCCAGAGGTTCACCAGCACGGTCTTGCCGCGCCAGTCGGACAGCTTCCTCGGCTTGCCCTCGGCGTCCTCGAAGGCGAGGTCCGGCACCCGCAGGGGTTTTGTCGCCATCGTCAGCGCGGCGAGTTCGCCCTGCGCCAGCGGGGTGAGCTTCTTCGCCAGATCGACCGCGCTGCTGCAGGCCGGGTCGCCGGCGGGGCCGCGCCGCATCAGCCCGCCAAATCCGGAGACGCCGGCATAGCCGATCAGCGCGCCGACCAGCACTGCGCCGATCACGAGCGGGATCCGGCGCGCGGCGCCACGGGACGGGGGAGTTTCGGGCATATCGTTTGTCATTCCGCGTCAGATATGGCTAAGCAGGGCCAGCGCCGGTGGCCGGTCGGTTTTGACGGACGGTCGGGCGATCAAGGGCGGGCCTGAAGTTTTAAGAAGTCGTGAGCGAGCAATCATGAGCAACAAGATGTGGGGCGGGCGGTTCTCCGAACGTCCCGACGCGATCATGGAGGAAATCAACGTCTCCATCGACGTCGATCGTCACCTTTATGCCCAGGACATTGCCGCGTCCAAGGCCCACGCCGCGATGCTCGCCGCGCAAGGCATTATCACCGCGTCTGATGCGAAAAATATCGGCAAAGGTCTAGACACGATTTTGTCAGAAATCGACAAGGGATCGTTCGATTTCAAGCGCGCGCTCGAAGATATCCATATGAACGTCGAGAGCCGGCTGTCGGAATTGATCGGCCCCGCCGCCGGCCGGCTGCACACCGCGCGTTCCCGCAACGATCAGGTCGCGACCGACTTCCGCCTCTATGTCCGCGACACCATCGACGAAGTGGATGCGGCGCTGGCCGCGTTCCAGAAGGCGCTGGTCGACCGCGCGCTGGAACATGCGGCAACCGTGATGCCCGGCTTCACCCATTTGCAGACCGCCCAGCCCGTGACCTTCGGGCATCACCTGCTGGCCTATGTCGAGATGGCGGCGCGCGACCGCGGCCGCTTCGCTGACGCCCGCAAGCGGCTGAACGAATCGCCGCTCGGCGCCGCCGCACTCGCCGGCACCTCATTCCCGATCGACCGGGCCGCGACGGCAAAAACGCTCGGCTTCGACCGCCCGATGGCCAATTCGCTCGATGCCGTCTCCGACCGCGATTTTGTCCTCGAAACCCTGTCGGCCGCGGCGATCACGGCCGTGCACCTGTCGCGCTTCGCCGAGGAGATCGTGGTCTGGACCTCGCCCTTGGTCGGCCTGGTCCGCCTCAGCGACAAGTTCACCACCGGCTCCTCGATCATGCCGCAGAAGCGCAATCCGGATGCGGCGGAACTGGTGCGCGCCAAGACCGGCCGGGTGATCGGTGCGCTCACCGCGCTCCTGATCGTGATGAAGGGCCTGCCGCTCGCCTATCAGAAGGACATGCAGGAGGACAAGCAGGGCGCGATGGAAGCCTTTGCCGCGCTCTCGCTCGCGATCCGCGCCATGACCGGCATGGTCGAAGACCTCGTGCCCGACGAAGGGCGGATGAAAGCCGCGGCCGGCGAGGGCTATGCCACCGCCACCGACCTCGCCGACTGGCTGGTGCGGACCCTGAAAATGCCGTTCCGCGAGGCCCATCACGTCACCGGCCGCATCGTGGCGCTGGCCTCGGAGCGGGGCGTCAGCCTGCACGAGCTGCCGCTGACCGCGATGCAGGAGGTCGAGCCGAAGATCACCGCCGACGCGCTGAAAGTGCTGTCGGTCGAATCATCGGTGAAAAGCCGCACCAGCTACGGCGGCACCGCGCCCAGGAATGTGCTTTCCCAGGCGAAGGCCTGGGCAAAGCGGCTGGAAAAACAGCGAAAATTGGGCTGAACGACAAATTTCGCTGCAATCTCATGGTTATCCGGGGGCTCGCCAGAGCAAATCAATGTTTGTATGGTGCGGCCCGCATTGGGGATTTCGTCGTGACCAGTAACCACCGCCTGACCCGGTCGGGATGGGCTCTCATCCTTGTCGGCGTTGCCGCGCTGACGCTTGGCGGCTGCGGACGCAAGGGACCGCTCGACCTGCCGCCGACCGCGAGCTCGGCGCAGACGCCGGCCGCGCCGGACGGCGATACCGAGACCCGGCGGGCAGCCGAGCCCAGCCTGTTCAATCCGAACTACGGAACGGATGCGCCGCCGGCCGCGGCCAAGGGTCGCCAGCGATCCTTCGTCCTCGATCCGCTTCTCGACTGAGCGCGCCATGAATCATTTCGACTATCGCGACGGCGTGCTGCACGCCGAAGCGGTTGACCTGTCCAAGCTTGCCGAGATCGTGGGCACGCCCTTCTATTGCTATTCGACTGCGACCTTGGAGCGCCATTACCGTGTGTTCACCGAAGCCTTCGCCGGCGAGAAGGTGCTCGTCTGCTACGCCATGAAGGCCAATTCCAACCAATCGGTCCTGCGCACCTTGGCAAAGCTCGGTGCCGGCGCCGACGTGGTCTCGGGTGGCGAATTGAAGCGGGCGCTCGCCGCCGGCATCCCGCCGTCGAAGATCGTCTTCTCCGGCGTCGGCAAGACCGAGGCCGAGCTGCGCGCCGCGCTTTCCGCCGACATCCTCTGCATCAACATCGAATCCGAGCCCGAGCTCGAGCTGTTGTCGCGCCTTGCGGCCGAGATGGGTAAGACCGCGCGCATTTCGGTGCGCGTCAATCCCGACGTCGATGCCGGCACGCATGCCAAGATCTCGACCGGCAAGTCCGAGAACAAGTTCGGCATCCCGATCTCCCGTGCGAGAGACGTCTATGCCCGCGCCGCGAAGCTGCCGGGCATCGAGGTGCGAGGGGCCGACATGCATATCGGCAGCCAGATCACCGATCTCAGCAAGATGGAGACCGCGTTCCGGATCCTTGCCGAATTCGTCCAGACCTTGCGCGCCGACGGCCACAACATCTCGCATATCGATTTCGGCGGCGGCCTCGGCATTCCCTATTACATGGACCGCGAGGCGCCGCCGGCGCCGGACGCCTATGCCGCGATGGTCAAGCGCGTGACGCATAACCTCGGCTGCACGCTGATGTTCGAGCCGGGGCGGATGATCGTCGGCAATGCCGGCATCCTGGTCACCCGCGTGATCTATGTGAAGCATGGCGATGCCAAGAACTTCGTCATCATCGATGCCGCGATGAACGACCTGATCCGGCCGACGCTGTACGAAGCGCATCACGACATCCTGCCGGTGCGGCAGGCCAAGAAAGACGCGCCCATGATGGTTGCCGACGTGGTCGGCCCGGTCTGCGAAAGCGGCGACTATCTCGCGCTCGACCGTTCGCTGCCCGAGCCCAAGCCCGGCGATCTCCTGGCCATCATGACCGCCGGCGCCTATGGCGCGGTGCAGTCCGGCAGCTACAACACCAGGCCCCTGGTGCCGGAAGTGCTGGTCAAGGACGATCAGTATGCCGTCGTGCGCCCGCGCGTCGAGGTCGAGGCGCTGATCGCGATGGACAAGCCCGCGCCGTGGCTGTGAGCGGCGATCGGGAATTAATTCATTTAAACGCCGGCGCGATTTAACAGCCTGTATAATTCAATTTAACGATCGGAAAATCCGCGCGACAGCGGAAATTTTCAATAACCAGGCCTCCCGGACGAATTCCCGGTGGAGTGCGGAAGCTTGGGGAGCCGTTTTGAGCTCTGACGGACACGCCTGCGCAGCTTTGCCTTAACAGTACGGTGATCACACCATCTCACAGCCGCGGAGCAGCGTCCGCTGGCTCTCGGTGTGACTGATAAGTCTCGGAGAGGGCGCAGTATTTTCACTTTTTGCCCCGTATGCCTGCGTCATTTTCGCATGCCTGCCATTTAAATATTAAATCTCCGTTGACAGGTATTTAAATTCGAGTGAGATTAATATTATCAAATACGGCTGTGTGGGGAGTAACAATGTCATTGCCAGGCTGGGTTCTCGCGATTTTCCTCTTGATGGCGGCGGCGGTGCCCGCCGGTGTGTATTTCACGGCCACGCTGTTCTTCCCTCCCGACCAGGTCTACACCTATGTCGGCCAGGGAACGTATCGTGGCGCGCCCGGCCCGCTCGCGGGCGCAGGACTTCCCTTTCTCGTCGCTGCAGGCGTCTACTGGTACGTCAGGCGCCGTCGCAACTCGAAATAGCGCTTGCGCTGTTAGGCGCCACAAAAGCGACCGACACAAAACATCTTCGTGGAAATCGCAAAGACTGCCGCGAGGCGGTCTTTCTTTTTGACTAAAGTGGTCTTTATTTTTCGATCTGAGCGTCACCTTGCTCGGTGTCGTCCCCGCGAAGGCGGGAGTCCCATAACCACAGGATGGTGTTTTAGTGCGAGCAAGCGGTTGCAGATTCATACGTCACTAAACCCTGTGGTTATGGGTCCGGGTCCCGGCTTCGCCAAGAGGCTTCGCCGCGGCGCGCAAGCCCGGGACGACAGCTACCCCGGGATGACATCTTGCTTCGATGGCTCACTATCTTGCTTCGACGGCTCACTTCGCCGCGTGACTGCCCTTTGCGCCACCGACCACGACGGCCGCCGCTTTCTCGATCGGCTTGATCGCGGAGGTGAAGTCGGACTCCGGGCCCGTCTCGCGGATCACGGTTTCCCAGAGGCGGCCGACGGCTTCGGCGACTTCCATCGACAGGCCGAGCGACTTCATCTCTTCCACGCACAGCCGCACGTCCTTCACCATCAAGCCGGTGGCGAAGCCGAAATCGAACGTGCGCGGCAGCACCGAGCGCGGAAACTTGTCGCGGCTCGCCGTATTCATGCCCGAGCCCGCATTGATGACATCGATCATCACGGCCGGATCGAGCCCGGACTTCACGCCCATCACCACCGCTTCCGAGGTCGCAACCATTGCAGTCGCCGACAGGAAATTATTGGCGAGCTTCATCGTCTGCCCCGAGCCCGGCTTCTCGCCGATGAAGAACACTTTGCCGATGACGTCGAGCGCCGGTTTCAGCGCCTCGTAGTCCGCACGCGGACCGGAGACCATCACCGCCAGCGTTCCTTTTTCGGCACCGCCGACGCCGCCGCTGACGGGGCTGTCGATCTGCACGATGTTGCGCTTCGCCAGCAGGCCGTGGATGCGTACCGCCATTTGCGAGCCGACGGTTGAGAGATCGACGAAGCGCTTGACGCGCTTGCCCTCGATCACGCCGCCGGCGCTGGTTGCGACCTCGAGCGAGGCCTGCAGCGAAGGCAGGCTCGCCATCACGGTCTCGACCCGGTCGGCGATCTCCTTGGGCGAGGACGCGGCTAGCGCGCCGCGCGCGGTCAGTCGCTCGACGGCCTCCTTGCGCGTATCGAACACGGTAAGTTGATGCCCGGCCTCGACCAGCCGGCGCGCCATCGGGAAACCCATGTTCCCGAGGCCGATGAATCCAATTTCCATGGTGTTTCCTTTATCGTTGTTTGCGAGGGCCGTTGCGGCGAAACAGCGCGCCACACACTCACTGTCGTCCCCGCGAAGGCGGACCCATAACCCCAGGGAGAGGTTGTGGCGCGGGGCCGTGGCCCCAGTTTTCGCAACCACATCCGCCTGTGGTTATGGGCCCCGGCTCGCGCTTCGCTTGGCCGGGACGACGGCGCTACGCCTTATCGATCTCGGCGAACACTTCGCGCGCGATACGGAAACTGTCGACGGCGGCGGGCATGCCGCCATAGATCGCGACCTGCATCAGGATCTCGCGGATTTCGTCGCGGGTGACGCCGTTGGTCAGCGCGCCCTTTAGATGCGCGCGCAATTCGTGCGGCCGGTTCAGGATCGAGATCATCGCGATGTTGAGCATGCTGCGGGTCTTGCGCGGCAATTCCTCGCGGCCCCATACCGAGCCCCAGCAATATTCGTTAAGCAGGTCCTGGAATGGCTTGTTGAAGCTGTCGACGTTCTTCAGCGCGTTGGAGACATAGGCCTCGCCGAGCACGGCCTTGCGGATTTCCAGGCCTTTGTCGTGCGTCTTCTGGTCCATGACGTTTCCTCATGCAGTTCAGAGAGCATGATCCGGAAAAGCGGAATCCGGTTTTCGATGCTCGGACAAAAAGGTGAAATCACGGTCCGATTTCGGATCATGATCTGGGGTTGTGGTGGCAGGACGTTACGGGGTCGCTCACGCGCAGTCACGCCTTCGTGTTATGCGTAATTCCACGTGTGGGTTGCCGGAACGGAACGGGTGCCTCATTGCCGCCCTTGTGGTAAGGTGACCTGTCGGGCAACCCGGAGATTTTCTTGAGCGGCGACCCCACTGAACCCGCGCGCGAGCATAACGCCGTCGCGCGGCTAAAATTGACCGAAGCCCTGCAGCGGGCACAATACGCGATCGCGTGGGAGCGCGGGTGGCCGCATCTGGCCCGGTTTCTGACCGTCATCGGATTGTTCCTGGTGGTTTCCTGGGCCGGACTCTGGCTGGCGCTGCCGCTTGCGGTACGCCTGGCCGGCGTAGGCCTGTTCGCGCTGCTGGCGCTGGCCGCGCTGCTTCCGCTGGTTCGCTTCCGCTGGCCGACACGCGAGGAGGGCTTGAGCCGGCTCGATCGCGGCACCGGCATCCGCCATCGTCCGGCGACCGCGCTGACCGACACGCTCTCGAGCCAGGACCCGGTCTCGCAGGCGCTGTGGCAGGCACAGCGCGAGCGCACGCTGGCCTCGCTCAAGCGCATCCGTGCCGGCCTGCCATCGCCGCGGCTTCCGATCCACGATCCCTGGGCACTGCGGGCGCTGGTGATCGTGATGCTGGTCGCCGCCTATATCGCCGCGGGCGATGAACGTTCTCTCCGTTTCGCCTCCGCCTTCGATTGGAATGGCGTGCTGGCGCCGACCAATATCCGGGTCGATGCCTGGGTGACGCCGCCGAACTATACCGGCAAGCCGCCGATCATCCTGTCATCGGCGAACCGGGAAGCGGCTGCCGCCGAGAGCGGGCCATTGGCGGTTCCCGCCGGCAGCACGCTTTTGGTGCGTTCCAGCGGCGGCAATATCGATGTCGTGGTCGGTGGCGGCGTGGCCGAGGTCGCTCCGAGCGGGGAGGCGCCGAAGGGCACCAACGAGCGGCATTTCAAGATTGCAGGCGACGGCACCGCGCATGTCCGCGCGCCGGCCGGCCAGCCGCTGTGGCGTTTTACCGCAACGCCTGACCGTCCGCCGTCGATCGCCCTGGCCAAGGATCCGGAGCGCCAGGCGCGCGGCTCGCTGCAATTGTCCTACAGGCTCGAGGACGATTACGGCGTCACCGAAGCGCGCGCGCAATTCGTCGCGCGTCCGGGCGATGCACCGAAGGACCCGAGCCAAGCGGGAACCCAGGCCGGGACCAGGACGGCAGAGGTGCGGCCGCTGTTCGAGCCGCCGCAATTCCCGCTCGTGCTGCCGAACGCGCGCACCCGCAATGGCGTCGGCCAGACCGTCAAGGATCTGAGCGAAGACCCCTATGCCGGCGCGGATGTGACGCTGACGCTGACGGCAAAGGACGAGGCCGGCAATGAGGCCAAGAGCGAACCGTTCAACATGCGCCTGCCGGAGCGGTTGTTCACGAAACCGCTGGCGCGGGCGCTGATCGAGCAGCGCCGCATTCTCGCGCTCAACGCCAACAGGAACGCCGATGTCTACGCCGCGCTGGACGCGCTGTTGATCGCGCCGGAAATGTTCACGCCCGAGGCCGGCACCTATCTCGGCCTGCACAGCGTGGCGCGGCAGCTCGAGGCCGCCCATACCGACAACGCGCTGCGCGAGGTCGTCGCCAGCCTGTGGGCGCTTGCCGTCACCATCGAGGACGGCAACATCACCGACGTCGACAAGGCGCTGCGCGCGGCGCAGGACGCGCTGAAGCAGGCGCTGGAGCGTGGCGCGAGCGACGAGGAGATCAAGAAGCTCACCGACAATCTGCGCGCGGCGCTCGACAATTTCATGCGCCAACTCGCCGAGCAGTTCCGCAACAACCCGCAGCAATTGGCGCGTCCGCTCGATCCCAACGCCAAGGTCCTGAGCCAGCAGGACCTGAAGAACATGCTCGACCGCATGGAGCGGCTGTCGCGCTCCGGCGACAAGGAGGCGGCAAGGCAGTTGCTCGATCAGCTCCAGCAGATGCTGGAGAACCTGCAGATGGCGCAGCCCGGCCAGAGCGGCGACAACGACATGGAGCAGGCGCTGAACGAGCTTGGCGACATGATCCGCAAGCAGCAGCAGTTGCGTGACAAGACCTTCAAGCAGGGCCAGGATTCGCGACGCGACCGCATGCGGGGCAAGCAGGGCGATCAGTCCATGGGCGACCTGCAGCAGGATCAGCAGGCGCTACGCGACCGGCTGCAGAAGTTGCAGGAAGAGCTCGCCAAGCGCGGCATGGGTCCCGGCCAGCGCGGCGAGAAGGGGCAGCGCGGCCAACAAGGACAGCAGGGCCAGCAAGGTCAGCAAGGTCAGGGTGGCCAGGAGGGCGATCAGGGCGACGGCGAGGACGGGCTCGATCAGGCCGATTCCGCGATGGGCGATGCCAGCGGCCGGCTTGGCGAAGGCAATGCCGACGGTGCGGTGGACTCGCAGGGCCGCGCGCTGGATGCGCTGCGCAAGGGCGCGCAGAGCCTCGCCGAGGCGATGCAGCAGGGTGAGGGCGAGCAGGCTGGCGACGGCCCCGGCAACCGCGTCGGCAGGCAGCAGAGCGGCGGCAACCAGACCGATCCGCTCGGGCGCCCCCTGCACGGCCGCGAGTTCGGCGACGACTACACCGTCAAGATCCCCGGCGAGATCGACGTGCAGCGCGTCAGGCGAATCCTGGAAGAACTCCGCCGCCGCCTCGCGGACCCGGCGCGACCGCAGCTCGAACTCGACTACATCGAGCGCCTGCTGAAGGATTACTGAGCGCGGAGTCTCGCGCTCCGTTGTCATCGTCCGCCACCGGGTCGGCGCGAAGCGCCGCCCGATGACAGGCTCCGGCGGACGATCCAGTATTCCAGAGGCGCCGGCGAATGAGCCGAGAGGTCTCCGTTTACTGGATACCCCGCCTGCGCGGGGTATGACGGAGAGTGTGGGGTGCGACTCCGTCAAGTCTCGCACAAGTGTCGTCCCGGCGAACGCCGGGACCCATATGTGGACGGCCCCCGTGGCACAAGAGCTTTTGAGGTGATCGGATCGCTTGCATCCATATG